>JAJXTT010000121.1 GCA_021783525.1 Pseudomonadota bacterium | reverse complement strand
GCTGCAGTTTCTGGTAACGCCGCTGCAGGGCCTGGCGCATCGCGGCATAGTCGTCGCCGGGAGTGATGCCGCTGATGTTGTAGCGGCGGTATTCCTGCGGCCGGATCGCCAATTCGTCATACACCACGCAGGATGCCACGGTGGCCTCGCCCATGGTATGGCTGATGTCGAAGCACTCGATGCGCTTCAGGTCGGGCACCGACAGCACGGTGCGCAGGGCATCCAGGCGCAGGGTCTGCCCGGCTTGCAGGCCGGCCCGCTGACGCAATGCCAGCAGCGCGTTGGCCTGTGCCATTTCCAGCCATTGCCGCCGCTCGCCGGTCACTGCATGGCGTATCACCACTTTGTGCCCGGCTTGTTCGGTCAACAGCTGTTCCAGCGCCTCGTCGGCGATCTCGATGCTGGTGATGATCAGGGGCGGCACGCTGCTTTCCAGGTAATGCTGCCCGAGGAAGGCTTCCAGCACCTCGGCGCTGTCCTGCCCCTGCACGTTCTGGGGAAACAGGGGTTTGTCGCCCAGGTGCCGCCCGCCGCGCACGATGGCCAGATTCAGGCACAGCGCGCCTTCCGCTTCGACCACTGCAACGATATCGGCATCCGTGTCGCGCCCGCTCTCTACAAACTGCTTCTCCTGCACCGTATGCAGCGCCTGCAGCTGGTCGCGCAATGCGGCGGCATGTTCGTACTGCAAATGCTCAGCCGCCTGCTCCATCGCCTCGCGCAGGCGCTTCTCCACTTCGTCGTGCTTGCCCTGCAGCAACAGCACAGCGTTGCGCACGTCGGTGGCGTAATCCTCCGGGCTGATGATGCCGACACAGGGCGCGCTGCAACGATGGATCTGGTGCAGCAGGCAGGGGCGCGTGCGGTTGTTGAACACGCCATCCTCGCAAGTTCGCAGGCGAAAAACTTTCTGCAGCAGATTGATGCTGTCTTTTGCCGCCTGCGCGTTGGGATAGGGGCCGAAGTATTGATGGCGCTTGTCGGTTGCGCCGCGGTAGTAAGTCAGCCGCGGCGACGGGCTGCCGGTCAGGACGATGTAGGGATAGGACTTGTCGTCGCGGAACAGGATGTTGTATCGCGGCTTGAGCGACTTGATGAGATTGTTCTCCAGAAGCAGCGCTTCGGCCTCGGAACGGGTCACCGTCACCTCGATGCGCGCGATGTGCGACACCATCAGCTGGATGCGCGGAGACAGGTTGCTCTTCTGAAAGTAGGATCCGACGCGCTTTTTCAGCTGGTTGGCCTTGCCCACGTACAAGACCTGCCCGGCCCCGTCCAGCATGCGATACACGCCAGGCTGCAAAGGCAGCGAGGCGACGAATTCGGGGATTGAAAATTCGCTTTGCGGACGTTCGCCCCCTGTGTCAATTCCACGCGCGGCTTGCTGGGCAGTGGATTGCCCACCTTTGGTGCTCCCATCGGGGGATGCTTGGCCTGTCCCGAGCTTGTCGAGGGAGGGTGGGGGAACGGTCATGGCTGTGCCACCTTCAGAAATTGCAGGCTTGCAGTACCGTCAGGATCGAAGTTTGTGGTGTTCAAGGATGGAATCAAAGACCTGGTGGAACATGGCTTCGGTCAAGCGTCTGGTTTGCGTATTGTAGCGGCTACAATGGTAGCTGTCATAAAGCGTCGAGCCATTCGGCAAAGCGTGTCGCGCGGCGTGGGCGAATTTGAAATCTTTGACCTTCAGGCCACTGGCGCGCAATACCGCCTCGTGAGCGATAGTCCCCAGTGCCATGACGGCTGCCCCCCGCGGCAATGCCGCCAGTTCCTGCGCCAGGTAGCTGTTGCACTGCCTGATCTCGGCCGGTTCGGGCTTGTTCTGCGGCGGCAGGCAACGCACCGCGTTGGTGATGCGGCAGCCCTTGAGGGTCAACTTGGGATTGGCTTGCTTGTTGGCATCCAGCGGCTCGGCAGCAGTTGAAAGGCCGTATTTATGCAAGGTGGAATACAGCAGATCGCCCGCATAGTCGCCCGTGAAAGGCCGACCAGTGCGGTTTGCCCCGTGCATACCCGGGGCAAGACCGACGATCAGCAATGGCGTGCCGGCCTCGCCGAAAGAAGGTACGGGCTTCGCAAAATAACCCGGCTGCGCGGCTCTCACCTCGTCCAGAAAAGAGGCAAGGCGCGGACACTGCCGGCAATCGGTGGAAAATCTGTTCATCACTTTTTATGTTTGCACTATTGGAACCGCAAGGCATCGATCGGCTTGAACAAGGATGCCTTGCGCGCCGGATACCAGCCGAAAAAGATACCGACTTCTGTGTAATTACTATAGTGATGGCAAACCGGCTTTTCAATCACAAATTCCGGATACACATAAAAAAGCCCCGCTGAGCGGGGCTTCAATAACAGCATGGTCTGACTTAATCCGCGGCAGGTGCGGCAGTCTCCTGTTGCGGTACCAAGGCCTTCATGCTGAGACGCATGCGACCTTTGTCGTCCAGTTCCAGTACCTTGACCTTGACCACCTGGCCTTCTTTCAGGTGGTCCGCAACATTGGCAATGCGCTCGTGCGAGATTTGCGAGATATGCAGCAGACCGTCCTTGCCCGGCAGGATGTTGACCAGTGCGCCGAAGTCCAGCAGCTTGACTACCGGGCCTTCGTACACTTTGCCCACTTCGACTTCGGCAACGATGTCTTCGATGCGCTTCTTCGCCAGTTCGCCGGCATCGCCGCTCACGCAGGCGATAGTGATGTTGCCTTCATCGTCGATGTCGATGGTGGTGCCAGTCTCTTCGGTCAGCGCGCGGATCACTGCGCCACCCTTGCCGATCACGTCGCGGATCTTTTCCGGGTTGATCTTCATCTTGATCATGCGCGGCGCAAAGTCGGAGACTTCAGGGCGCACGGCAGGCATTGCCTGCTTCATGATACCAAGAATGTGCATGCGGCCTTCCTTGGCCTGGCTCAATGCGACCTGCATGATTTCCTTGGTGATGCCGTTGATCTTGATGTCCATCTGCAATGCGGTGATGCCCCTGTCGGAGCCGGCCACCTTGAAGTCCATATCGCCCAAGTGATCTTCGTCACCCAGGATGTCGGTCAGCACGGCGAAACGGCCGCCATCCTTGATCAGGCCCATGGCGATACCCGCCACGTGTGTCTTCACCGGCACGCCCGCATCCATCAGCGACAGGCAGCCGCCGCATACGGAAGCCATGGAGCTGGAGCCGTTGGATTCGGTGATCTCGGACACCACGCGGATCGCGTAGCCGCATTCCTCTTCGCTGGGCAGCACGGCGACCAGAGCGCGCTTGGCCAGACGGCCATGGCCGATCTCGCGGCGCTTGGGCGTACCGACACGGCCTGTCTCACCGGTGGAGTACGGCGGGAAGTTGTAGTGCAGCATGAAACGATCGGAAAACTCGCCTTGCAACGCATCGATGGTTTGCGAATCGCGCATGGAACCCAGCGTCGCCACCACCAGCGCCTGTGTCTCGCCGCGGGTGAACAGCACGGAGCCATGGGTACGCGGCAGCACGCCGGTACGGATGGTGATCGGGCGCACGGTGCGGGTGTCGCGACCATCGATACGCGGCTCGCCGCTCAGGATTTGGCCGCGCACGATCTTGGCTTCCAGCGCGCTGAACAGTTCGCCGATCTGGTTGCTCGAGACGTTCTCGAATTCGGGGGTTGCCAACGCTTCAAGCGTTTTAGCACGGATCGCATCCACCTGCTGGGTGCGCGCCTGTTTCTGGCGGACTGCATAGGCAGCCTTCAGTTCGTTCTCGGCCAGCGCGGCGATCCTGGAGATCAGCGCTTCGTTCTTCGCAGCCGGAGTCCAGTCCCAGTCGTCCTGGCCCACGGAATTCGCCATTTCGATGATCGCGTTGATCACGGCCTGCATCTGCTCATGGCCGAACACCACGGCGCCCAGCATGACGTCTTCCGACAGTTCCTGTGCTTCGGATTCCACCATCAATACCGCTTTGGAAGTGCCGGCAACCACCAGGTCCATCTTCGATTCGACCAGTTCGTCCTTGGTCGGGTTGAGCACGTACTGGCCATTGAGGTAGCCCACGCGCGCTGCGCCGATGGGACCGTCGAACGGGATGCCGGAGATCGCCAGGGCGGCGGAAGCACCGATCATGGAGGGAATGTCGGAGTCGATCTGCGGATCGGACGACATCACGGTCGCGACGATCTGCACCTCGTTGTAGAAGCTTTCCGGAAACAGCGGGCGCAGCGGGCGGTCGATCAGGCGCGAGGTCAGGATCTCCTTTTCGCTGGGACGACCTTCACGCTTGAAGAAGCCGCCGGGGATCTTGCCCGCGGCATAGGTGCGTTCCTGGTAATCGACGGTCAGCGGGAAAAAGTCCTGGTCCGGCTTGGCATCCTTGCGTCCCACCACGGTGACCAGCACGACGGTGTCGTCCAGGCTGACCATGACCGCTCCGCTGGCCTGGCGAGCGATCTCGCCGGTTTCCAGTGTCAATTGATGTTTGCCGTAACTCAGGGTTTTTTTATAGTGACTCAAGATAGCTCTCTCCAATGTAAATGCGTGACCGAGTGGCCGTACCAGCGTGGCGATATGACATTCAAAACGAAGCGGGCCGCATTCGCGACCCGCTTGCAAAACTTGTTACTTACGCAGATCCAGGCGCTGGATCAGCTCTTTGTAACCCGCTTCATTTTTACTCTTGAGGTAGTCCAGCAGCTTGCGGCGACGGCTCACCAGGCGCAGCAGACCACGACGGGAGTGGTGATCCTTGTTATGTTCCTTGAAATGCTCGGTCAGGTAATTGATACGTGCCGTCATCAGGGCTACTTGAACTTCAGGGGAACCTGTATCGCCCTTGGCGCGCTGATAGTCAGTCACGATCTGCGATTTCTGTGCGGCGGTAATAGACATTGACTTCTCTCTCCAATAAAAAGTGCGGCATTCTACCCCTGAATGGGGTCCCCGCTCAAGTTGATTCGCGCTGCGCGGCCTCTTTGGCCACGCTGGACAGCAAGCGGCTAGCAGCCAACCTTCCACTTTCCAGTTCTCCCAACCCGATAAACCGCCCCGACGCGTACAAACGCCGTTTTCCGTCCGGATGGCTGTCGCGGAAGCCCAATCTTTGCCCCTGGGCCAGCCGATTGGCCTGAACCTCATCCAGCTCCAGGCTGGGCAGGTTCCGCACCAGCCTGTCCAACGGCAACAGACAGGCATCGCGCTGTGTCTCGTCCATTTCCTCAAGCTGCGCGAGGGTATAGGCGTCGCTCAGGCTGAATTCGCCTATCCCGGTGCGGCGCAAGGCGATCAGATGTCCGCCGCAGCCCAGTTTCTCGCTGATATCCTCTGCCAGTGTGCGCACATAGGTGCCCTTGCTGCACAGGACGCTGAATTCCAGTTCGTTGCCCGCCAGTCTCTCCAGCTTCAATTCGCGGATAATGACCGTACGTAATTCGCGCTCAACGGTTTCGCCCTTGCGGATGTATTCGTACAGCGGTTTACCCTGATGTTTGATGGCGCTATGCATGGGAGGAAGCTGCCGGGTCTCACCCATGAAGGTCGCCAGTACCGTCAAGACTTGCGCTTCGTCTACCGCAACAGGGCGTTCTTCAATCACCTCGCCCTCGGCGTCGCCGGTGGTCGTGCGCTGACCCAGACGTATCGTCGCGCGATAGCGCTTGTCAGCATCCAGCAAGGCAGTGGTGAATTTGGTGGCTTCGCCGAAGCAGACCGGCAGCAAGCCGGTCGCCAGCGGGTCGAGCGTGCCGGTATGTCCGGCTTTCTCGGCCTTGAGCAGCCGGCGGACTTTCTGCAGGGCAGTGTTGGAGCTGAGTTCCGGCGGCTTGTCGAACAGCAGCACGCCATCCAGCGGTCTTGTAATGCGCCTGAACTGCTCAGTCTTTTTTGTCACTCGCAACCGCTTGATCGATCAACTGGGAGAGATGGGCTCCGCGCTCGACGGAAGCGTCATAGACGAAATGCAACTGGGGGGTGATGCGCAGCTTCATGGCATGCGCCAACTGGCTGCGCAGGAAACCGGCGGCGCGTTCCAGACCTTGCAGCAAGTCCGGACTGTCTCCGTCCAGCGAAGTGTAGAACACCTTGGCATGGGCGTGGTCGTTGGTCACTTCCACCCCCGTCAGCGTGACTTTCTTCACACGCGGATCT
>JAJXTT010000120.1 GCA_021783525.1 Pseudomonadota bacterium | reverse complement strand
CGGGCGGCGGCCAACAGCGAGAGGCCGGCACGCGGCGAGAGTCCGTGCACGAACCGCGCCGATTCGCGGGTGTGGCGCAGGATAGCCTGCACGTAGTCGAGCAGGGCGGGGGAGACGAACACCTGCCGGACCTGTTGCTGCAGTTCCATCAGCTCGGCGGTCTCCATTTGCGGCCCAAGCTTGGCGATGAGGTCGCGCCGTTCAATTCCGGAGAGCAGGCCGCGTTCGGCCTGGGCGTCCGGATAGCCCAGCTGGATGCGCATCAGGAAGCGGTCGAGCTGTGATTCCGGCAGCGGGAAGGTGCCGATCTGGTTGGTGGGGTTTTGCGTGGCAATGACGAAGAATGGCGTGGGCAGCGGGCGGGTCTCGCCTTCGCTGGTGACCTGGTGTTCTTCCATCGCTTCCAGCAGCGCGCTCTGCGTCTTGGGCGTGGCGCGGTTCACTTCGTCGGCGAGGATCATCTGCGCGAAGATCGGTCCCGCGTGGAACTTGAACTCGCCGCTGTCGCGCTGGTAGATGGAGACGCCGAGGATATCGGCGGGCAGCATGTCGCTGGTGAACTGGATGCGCTGGAACTGTAAGCCCAGCGTCCTGGCCAGCACATGCGCCAGCGTGGTCTTGCCTACGCCGGGCAGGTCCTCGATGAGCAAGTGCCCGCGCGCCAGCAGGCAGGTGAGCGCCAGCCTGATCTGGCGCGGTTTGCCCAGGATGACTTGTTCGGTCTGGGCAATCACTTTATTGATGGCTGTGTTCATTGATTACCTTCTGTTGTTAATAGTGCTGAGTGCTGAGTGCCGAGTCAAAGCCGACCCCACTCAGTACTCGGAACTTTCATATCAAAACCGCCGCGACCACCTTGCGGTCTTCGGCAACGAGGATGTTGTAGGTGCGGCAGGCGGCGGGGGTGTCCATGAATTCGACGCCGATGCGGGCACGGACGAGTTCGCGGTACAGGCTGGGATGGGCGAACTGCTGCTTCGCACCGGTGCCGAGCAGCAGCACTTCCGGCCTGAGTTCGAGAAAGTATTCGAAATGCGCCGCGGTCAGCGCGGTGAAATCCTTGGCGGCCCAGTCGGTACGGACTTCTCCGGCCGTCACGACCACGGGCTGCTGGTAGCGGTGGTTGTTGATCGCGACATAACCTTCGCCGTGTCCGGTGAACAGGTAGAGATCGGTATTTGTGTTCAGATGCAGTGCCAAAGGGATTCCTCCATTTGCGGCGGGCAGCGGCGGCGCGGTAGAATCGCGGCCTTTGCAACGCCTTGTCTGTATGCCGGTGATTCTACCATCGGCACCAGCCTGGCAGATTAGGAAGCACTCAAGTGAAATCCGAAAAAGATATCCCCGTCATCAAGCCGGTATTGAAATCCGCCAAGCTGGCCAACGTCTGCTACGACATCCGCGGCCCGGTGATGGCGCGTTCCAAGCAGATGGAGGAAGAGGGACAGCGCATCATCAAGCTGAACATCGGAAATCTCGCCCCGTTCGGTTTCGACGCGCCGGAAGAGGTGCAGCAGGACGTGATCCTCAATCTGCCGAATTCGTCCGGCTATTCGGATTCCAAAGGCCTGTTCGCCGCGCGCAAGGCGATCATGCACTACACCCAGCTGAAAAAGATCGCGGGCGTCACCATCGACGACATCTACATCGGCAACGGTGCGTCCGAGCTCATCGTCATGTCCATGCAGGGGCTGCTCAACCCCGGCGACGAAGTGCTGGTCCCGGCGCCCGACTATCCGCTGTGGACTGCGGCGGTGACGCTGGCCGGCGGCACGCCGCGCCATTACATCTGCGACGAGGCCAACGAGTGGAATCCCGACCTCAAGGACATGCGCCGCAAGATCACGCCGAACACCAGGGCCATCGTCGTGATCAACCCGAACAACCCGACCGGCGCCGTCTATTCCGACGAGATCCTCAAGGAGATCATCCAGCTTGCGCGCGAGCATCAACTGATCATCTTCGCCGACGAGATCTACGACAAGGTGCTGTACGACGGCATCACGCACACGTCCATTGCATCGCTGGCCGACGACGTGCTGTTCGTCACGCTCAACGGCCTTTCCAAGAACTATCGCGCCTGCGGCTATCGCTCGGGCTGGATGGTCGTCTCGGGTGCGAAGAAGACCGCGCAGGATTATCTGGACGGCCTGAACATCCTTGCCTCGATGCGCCTGTGCTCCAACGTGCCGGGGCAGTATGCCATCCAGACCGCGCTGGGCGGCTACCAGAGCATCAACGACCTGGTCGCGCCCGGAGGCCGCCTGTACAAGCAGCGCGAGCTTGCATACAACCTGCTCACCGCCATTCCCGGCGTGACCTGCGTCAAGCCCAAAGCCGCGCTGTACCTGTTCCCCAGGCTCGATCCTAAGATGTACCCGATCGAGGACGACCAGAAATTCATCCTCGAACTGCTGGAGCAGGAGAAGGTGCTGATTGTGCAGGGCAGCGGCTTCAACTGGCCGCACACCGACCACTTCCGCGTGGTGTTCCTGCCGAACTCCGACGATCTGACCGAAGCGATCGGGCGTATAGCACGTTTCCTGGAGAGTTATCGCAAGCGGCACGGGACATGAGGGTCGTCGAGGTGTCTGCGGAAAACGGCCGGGTCGTCGGCGCTGAATGGCTGGCGCGCGCGGAAGCCGTGCACCGCCAGTTGCGTCCGCATCTTCCGGCCGACTATGCTGCAAAGATGGTGCGCGTACTGAAAGACGCACGCATGGCGCTGGCGGTTGAGGGCAATGCGGTGCTGGGCCTGGCGGTCTATCGCTGGCACGAAAACACTTTCGATGGCGTGAAGTTCTACATCGACGATCTCGTCACCGACGGTGCCTGCCGGTCGAAGGGGGTGGGCCGTTTCCTGATTGCACATCTGGAAGAGGTTGCCGGGAAATTCGGTGCAAGCGGCCTGGTGCTGGATTCCGGGACGCAGCGCACGCGGGCGCACAAGTTCTACTTCCGTGAAGGTTTTGTCATTCCCGCTTTTAACTTTAAGAAATCATTCTCATGAAACCAATCAATGTAGGTCTACTCGGTATCGGCACAGTCGGCGGCGGCACCTTCACCGTACTGCAACGCAACGCGGAAGAAATCACCCGCCGTGCCGGCCGTCCCATCCGCATCACGGTGGTGGCGGACAAGAACGTGGCACTGGCGAAAAAAGTCACGGGCGGAACATGCCGCGTAACGGACGATGCGTTCTCGGTCGTGACCGACCCGGAAGTGGATATCGTCATCGAACTGATCGGCGGCTATGGCGTCGCGAAGGAACTGGTGCTGAAGGCCATCGCCAACGGCAAGCATGTGGTCACCGCGAACAAGGCCTTGCTGGCCACGCACGGCAACGAGATATTCAAGGCGGCGCAGGACAAGGGCGTGATGGTCGCGTTCGAGGCCGCCGTGGCGGGCGGCATTCCCATCATCAAGGCGTTGCGCGAAGGGCTGACCGCCAACCGCATCGAGTGGATCGCGGGCATCATCAACGGCACCACCAACTTCATCCTGTCCGAGATGCGCGACAAGGGCCTGAGTTTCGATACAGTACTGAAAGAGGCGCAGCGCCTGGGTTACGCCGAGGCGGACCCCACCTTCGACATCGAGGGCGTGGACGCGGCGCACAAGATCACCATCCTGTCCGCACTGGCCTTCGGCATCCCGATGCAGTTCGACAAGGCTTACGTCGAAGGCATCTCCAGGCTGGATGCGACCGACATTAAATACGCCGAGCAGTTGGGCTATCGCATCAAGCTGCTGGGCATCACCAAGCGCACGCCGGAAGGTGTGGAGCTGCGCGTGCACCCGACCCTGATCCCCTCCAGGCGCCTGATCGCGAACGTGGAAGGCGCAATGAACGCGGTCGTCGTGCAGGGCGATGCCGTCGGCGCGACGCTGTATTACGGCAAGGGCGCCGGTGCGGAGCCGACCGCGAGCGCGGTGATCGCCGACCTGGTCGACGTGACGCGCATGGCAACCTCCGATCCGTTGAACCGCGTGCCGCATCTCGCGTTCCAGCCGAACGCGATGGCCGACCTGAAGATACTGCCGATGGACGAGGTGATCACCAGCTACTACCTGCGCCTGCGCGTGCAGGACAAACCCGGCGTGCTGGCCGACATCACGCGCATCCTGGCGGATGAGCAGATATCCATCGACGCCGTGATCCAGAAGGAACCGGGCGAAGGCGAAGACCAGACCGACCTGATCATGCTGACTCACCAGACACGCGAGAAGCGCATCAAGGCGGCCATCGCGAAGATCGAGGCACTGGGCGTGGTGGCGGGGAAGGTGACGAAGTTGCGGTTGGAAGAACTGGGAAAGTAAATCAAATCATGTAGGTTGGGTTAGCCGCAGGCGGCGTAACCCAACAAGCTGTCTGACGACTACAATCATGTTGGGTTACGCTGCGCTAACCCAACCTACATCAAGCGAGCAATGCGATGAATTACATCTCCACCCGCGGCAACGCGCCCGCCAAGACCTTCACCGAAATCCTGCTGGGCGGCCTCGCGCCGGACGGCGGGCTGTACCTGCCGGAGCAGTATCCGCAAGTGACGCGCGCCGAACTGGATGCCTGGCGCGAGCTGTCGTACGCCGATCTCGCCTATGCCGTGCTGTCCAGGTTCGCGACCGACATCCCGGCGGCAGACCTCAAGGCCATCGTCAACAAGACCTATACCGCACAGGTGTACTGCAACGGCCGTGCCGATAGCGATGCCAAACAGATCACGCCGTTGCGCAAGCTGGCCGACGGTGTGCACATCCTCGAACTTTCCAATGGCCCGACGCTGGCGTTCAAGGACATGGCGATGCAGTTGCTCGGCAACCTGTTCGAGTACGCATTGGCAAAGAAGAACGAAGAGCTGAACATTCTCGGCGCGACTTCCGGCGACACCGGCTCCGCCGCCGAATACGCGATGCGCGGCAAGCGCGGCATCCGCGTGTTCATGTTGTCGCCGAACGGAAAAATGTCCGCCTTCCAGCGTGCGCAGATGTATTCGCTGCAGGACCCGAATATCCACAACATCGCCATCAACGGCATGTTCGACGATGCGCAGGATATGGTGAAGGCGGTGTCCAACGACCACGCGTTCAAGGCCAAGTACAAGATCGGCACCGTCAACTCGATCAACTGGGCGCGCGTGTCGGCGCAGGTCGTTTACTACTTCAAGGGCTACTTCGCTGCGACCAGGTCGAATGACGAGCAGGTCGCGTTTTCGGTTCCCTCCGGCAATTTCGGCAACATCTGCGCCGGTCACATCGCCCGCATGATGGGCCTGCCCATCGGCCAGTTGATCCTCGCCACCAACGAGAACGACGTGCTCGACGAGTTCTTCCGCACCGGCGTGTACCGCCCCCGCGGTACCGACCACACCTGGGAGACCAGCAGCCCGTCGATGGACATCAGCAAGGCATCCAACTTCGAGCGCTTCGTGTTCGACCTGGTCGGCCGCGACGGGGCGAAAGTGCGCGAGTTCTGGAGCAAGGTCGACGCGGGCGGTGCGTTCGACATCAAGGGCACCTCGTACTGGGACGATCTGCCGAAGTTCGATTTCGCTTCCGGCAAGAGCACGCACCAGGACCGCCTCAAGACCATACGCGAGGTATGGCAAGAATACGGCGTGATGATCGACACCCATACCGCCGATGGCCTGAAAGTGGGTCTGGAGCAGCGCCGTCCCAGCCTGCCGCTGATCTGCCTGGAGACCGCGCTGCCGGCCAAGTTCGCCGAGACCATCCGGGAAGCATTGGGGCGCGAGCCCCAACGCCCCGCGGCAATGGAAGGGATCGAGAAGCTGCCGCAACGCTGCGAAGTGATGGATGCGGATGTGACGAAATTGAAGGCGTACATTTCATCGAATATCCCGCAGTGATCCCGCGGTGCGCAAAGCGGCTGCATGAATAACCTCATCCTCCTCATTCTCTGCTTTGTCGCAGGCATGCTGCTGCACCGCTTCAAGCGCATGCCGGTCAATACGCCGGCCGTACTCAACTCTTTCATCCTGCATGTCTCTCTCCCTGCGCTGACGCTGCTGTCCGTGCACGGGCTGAAGATCAGCGGCGACGTCGGCCTGATGGCGGCGATGGGATGGTTGACCTTTGCGTTCTCGGCCGGCTTCTTCTGGCTGGCCGGACGCTGGCTGGATCTGCCGCG
>JAJXTT010000119.1 GCA_021783525.1 Pseudomonadota bacterium | reverse complement strand
TGGGCGCTGGACAGCGTGCGGCGGCTGCGCAGTAGGCCGAGTGCCGCGCGTTGGTCCAGTTCGTTTTGCAATTCGGTGAAAGGCATGTTGGCCACAGGGAGCACGGAATACACAGAGAAAATCAGGACAGAACGAAGGTCTCTCGGTGATCTCTGTGTGCTCTGCGGCTAATGGTCTGTTTCGGCAAGCGGGTACATGCCCAGCTTTCCCATCAGCGCGCGATCCCGTTCGACCGCAGGGTTGCCCGTGGTCAACAGCTGGTCGCCGTAGAAGATGGAGTTGGCCCCGGCGAGGAAGCACAGCGCCTGCACCGCATCGCTCATCTCGCCCCGTCCGGCGGAGAGCCGCACAAAGGCGTGCGGCATGGTGATGCGCGCGGCGGCGATGGTGCGCACGAAATCCAGCGGATCGAGGTCTTCCGTATCCGCCAGCGGCGTGCCCTCCACCTTGACCAGGTTGTTGATGGGCACGCTTTCCGGGTATGGGTCCATGTTGGCCAGTTGCGCGATCAGGCCGGCGCGCTGCGTCAGGTTCTCGCCCATGCCGATGATGCCGCCGCTGCATACATGCATGCCAGCCTTGCGTACGCGTTCCAGCGTGTCGAGGCGATCCTGGTAGTCGCGCGTGCTGATGATGTTGCCGTAGAACTCGGGGGCGGTATCCAGGTTGTGGTTGTAGTAATCCAGCCCCGCGTCGCGCAACTGCCTGGTCTGCTCGTCGTTCAGCATGCCCAGGGTCGCACAGGTCTCCATGCCCAGCGCGCGCACTTCCCTGACCATTTCGACCACGGCCTGCATATCCTCGCTGGAAGGCTCGCGCCACGCCGCACCCATGCAAAAGCGGCCTGCGCCGGCCTGTTTGGCGGCCCTGGCAGCCTTCAACACCTCGTCCACTTCCAGCATCTTCGTGTTTTCCACCCCGGCGGAATGGTAGGACGACTGCGAGCAATAGCCGCAGTCCTCTGCGCAACCGCCGGTCTTGATCGACAACAGGGTGGAGAGTTGCACCGCATTCGGGTCGAAATGCTCGCGGTGCACTTGCTGCGCGCGATACATCAGGTCCGAGAAGGGCAACTTGAACAACGCCTCGACTTCCGCAACGCTCCAGCGCTGCGGCATCGTTTGGGATTGGGCGGGACGGACAAATTCGACGGTTTTGGTTTGCATATAAAGTATGTGGGCAAGCAAGTAGAATGACAGGGAAGCAGCTTCGCCCCGGAACATCACAGGATCGGAACGACTTGTCTATTTTATCCCATCATCGATTAAACATCAGCGCCAATTTTATGCGCATGTTGCCCGCACAGCCCTGCCTGCTCTGCGGTGCCCCCAGCAAGACCGGTCTGTGTTGCGAGGCTTGCGATGCCGAACTGCCGCGCCTGACCGGAGGGCACTGCCCGGTCTGCGCATTGCCCACGCCTTCTGGCGAGGTATGCGGGGAATGCCTGAAACACGCCCCGGCTTTCGACCATACCGTGGCGCCGTTCAGCTATGGCTTCCCGCTTGACAAGCTGATCCAGTCGCTCAAGTTTCGCGAACGTTTGATACTCGTCAATTACCTGGCGGACGCCGTGGTCAAGCGGGTGACAGCCGTCCCGGACTGCCTGGTTGCCCTGCCATTGCATCAGTCGAGGTTGCGCGAAAGGGGGTTCAATCAGTCGATGCTGCTCGCACGCCGCATCTCGCAACGGCTGGATATCCCATTGCTTCCGCACGCCTGCGAAAGGGTGCGCAACACGCCGCCGCAATCTTCGTTGCCGTGGAAGGAGCGCGACAAGAACATGCGCCAGGCCTTCACCTGCATCCCCGAAGCCGGTGTGCGCGGCAAACATGTGGCGATCGTGGACGATGTGATGACGACAGGCGCTTCGATCGGAGAGTTGGCACAGGCACTGAAGCGGGCCGGTGCGCGCGAGGTAAGTGCCTGGGTGGTGGCACGGACATTACCGCACGACCGCTGAATCCTGGAGTTCCTTGAGTCTGGCCTGCACGAATGCCTGCAACTGGGCGCTCAAGCCATGCGACGCCAGTGCGCGCTGATAGACATTGCGGGCATCGTCGCTGCGTTTTAGCGCCTGCAGCGAGATGCCCAGGCCCATCAACCAGATTCCGTTATCGGGCGCGAGTTTCAGCGCGACCAGGTAATGCTCGACGGCTTCGTCCTGCCGGTCCTGCCGCTGCAACAAGGCGGCCACGAATGCCTGGTAATCGGCCTGGCCCTCTGCATAGGGCAGAGTCTTCTGCAAGGTCTCCAAAGCCGAAGGCACTGCACCGCGCTCCACCTGCAAGCGCGCCATCAACATGGCAAACGAAGCGTCGCGCGGGTCGCGCTTCAACCCCCTTTGCAGCACGCGCTCGGCATCTTCGTTGCGTTTGAGGCTGATCAGCAAGGCGACCCAGGCCTTGCGCGCGTCCTTGTACGACGAGTCGATCAGCAGAGCGTTTTCATAACCCGCCAGCGCGTCATTCGTTCTCCCGTCCTGCAATGCCTGATTGGCTTTGCGAAATTCGATCTCGGCCCGTTGCTGCGGAGTGATCGTCTTGATCCGCAGGTCCGGCGAGCCCTCCGCGGGGACTCCTTCAGTGGCGTCGGCAACCCGGTTCGCGGCCCGCTTCGGCTTGTGCGGTCCGGTCTTTTCCACGTCAGGTGCCGCTGCCGCCTGCTCGTCGTTCTTCACCTCGAGTATCGGCTTGCCATGCAAGTCTCCCGTAGAGGGAGATGCGCCGGACGCGGCAGTCAGGCCCGCAGTCTCCGCGGGCGCCGAAACTGCAATGGGTACGGAAGCGGCGACGGGTGCCGGAACCGCCGCGGAAGCCGGACTGGCCGGCGGAAGCGGCGCCACCTTCGGTATGGCCCCAACGGCGGGCTGTTCACGCTCAACGGCCATCGTGCGCCCCAGATACCATTTCCCCGCCGCCAACAAGAGCAACAATGCCACTGCTGCAGAAACATAGCGCATCGCCTGCGACCGCTTGCGCGGAGGAACCGCGCGTATCGTTTCCTCGCCCAGGGGGACGGTTGCACCGCGGCCTTCGAGCTCGTTCAATACCTGGTTGATGAGGCTCATCGCAGCCACGCTCCCAACGCAACAAGCGCAGCCAGCGCCGCGGCGGCGGCGCCCCACCAGACCCACGCCATCCAGTCTTTGTGCGATTCCGGCGTGTCCGCTGCGGCTTTCTTCACGTGCCGCACCTGCACCTGCTGGCGTCCTTCCGCATAGGTCAGCATCAGTGCCTTGTGCGCGATGATGTTGGCCAGTCTGGGCGTGCCGCGGGTAACCCGGTGCAGCAGATTGACCACCCTCGGACCGAACAGGGTCTCTCCCTTGAAGCCGGCTACAGCCAGGCGATGCCGCAGGTAGCGATCCATTTCGTCCCGGTGCAACCCGTGCAACTCATACTGAAAGCTGATGCGCTGGCGCAGCTGGCGCACCGAATTCTGCTTGAGGCGTTCGTCCAGTTCCGGTTGCCCGAACAGCACCACCTGCATCAGCTTGCGCTTTTCGGTCTCCAGGTTGGTGAGCAGGCGCAGAACTTCCAGGCTTTCCAGCGGCATCGCCTGCGCTTCGTCCAGGCACACCAGCACGCGCTTCCCTTCTCGCGCAAAATTGAGCAGGGTACGCGTCAGCTCCTTCAGCAATTGATGCTGGTCGAAGGAATTGTCAATCTCGATGCGGAACTCTTCCGCCAGCGCCAGCAAAAGGCTGCGCGGCTCCAGATAGGGATTCGGGATGTACGCGGTGATGAATTTTGCCGCATGGCGTCCGCTGACGCCGCCGTCCTGCGTTCCGATGGCGGTGGCCGTCTCGCGGTCGCTGTTGAGCGTGGCGATGAACTTGCGGCACAGCAATGTCTTGCCGTTACCCACCTCGCCCACGATCTTGATGAAGCCTTCGCCGGTGCGCGCCGCCACCAGCAGGGTGTTCAGGCCTTCCTGATAATTGGTGCAGGCAAAGAAGAAGCTGGTGTCGGGCGTCAGCGAGAACGGCAATTCGCGCAGGCCGAAGTGCGCAAGGTACATGTTATCTGGACATGCTGTTGATGCGGTCGCGGCTGCGCGCGATGTCGTCCGACCAGTCCTTGTCGCTGTCCACCACGGTCGGCTTGATCAGGATCACCAGTTCGCGCTTCTCGGTAGTCCTGTTGGTTTGCCCGAAGATCGTTTTGGGCAATCCCGGTATACCCGAGTTGTCGTTAGTCTCCGCCTGACGCATCAAGCCGCCGATAGCGACGATCTGCCCGTCCCGCGCCCGCACGATGCTGTCGGTTTCCGATACCGAACTGGAGGCCATCGGCAGGTTCATCGTTCCCATCAACGCACCCAGATCCACCAGCTTGTTCACGGTCGAAACCGTGCTCACCGAGGGATGCACATGCAGGATGATCTCGTTGTTTTCGTCGATGCGCGGAGTCACGTCCAGCGCGATGCCTGAGAAGAAAGGCTGAACCGTCACGGTCGGGGGAACGCCCGGCACCAGTTGCGTCGACGCCATGCCGCCCGTGACTCCCGTCACGAAAAACTCGTCCGTGCCGACCTTCAGCACCGCTTTCTGGTTATTCAGCGTCGCGATGCGCGGGCTGGACAGCACATGCACATCGCCTTGCGTTTCCAGGAAATTCAGCAGCGAGGCGAAGTTGCTGTTCTGGAAAGCGAGTCCGAACATCGTTCCCGGGGTTGTGCCAGTCGGCAGGTTTGTCGTTGATGTCGGCAGCAGGGATGCGCCCGCCGTTGCCGTGAGCGGGATGCTCGACAATGCCGTGCCGGGGGGAGTCAGGGAGCCGCCGGGGCTGCCCACCCCCGCGCTCAGGTGGCTGTTCGGGCCGTTCCTGAAAACCGCCCAGTTGACGCCGGACTGGTATGTACTGTTCAGTTGCACTTCAACGATCTTGGCCTCGAGGATCACCTGGCGCTCGATGGATATCTGCGATGCCTTGAGGTATGCGGCGACGCTTTTCAGCTCGTCCGGCATGGCGCGGATCACGATCACGCCCGACATCGGGCTGATGACGATGCTGCGGCCCTTCTCATCGCCCACGATGGTCTTGAGCGCCAGGCTCAGTTCATTCCAGAAGTCGGATGAAGTGGTCGTGGTGACCTTGCTGCTGTTGTCGGTACCCCGCTCGAACTTGAGGTTCTTGTTCTCGCCGCCGCCGACGATCGTGGTCCCCTGGTTCATGGTCTGCATGGTGCCCCCGCCGACACCTCCCGTTGCGGACGTCGAAGAACTGTCGGTCAAGGCGCTCGACGTCACGCGAACCGAGGATGTTCCGGCGCGGTTTCCGGTCAGGTAGTTCACCTGGAATATCCGCGTCTGCAATGTCAGCGGCAGGATGTAGATGCGGGTGCCGTCAACCTTGTACTCGTATCCGTACATTTCGCGTATCGATTCCAGCGCATCGAACACGGTCACATCCTTGAGCGAAAGTGAAATGTTGCCGCTCACGTCCGGATGCACCAGCACGCTGTAACGCGTGCCGGAGACAATCGCCATGAACACCTGCTTCGCCGGTGTGTTGTTGACTGCCAGATCGAACTTGGTCTCCAACGGCTTGTTGTCGGGCTGGACCGGGGCCACCGCCAGCGGGGGCAGCAACGCCTGATCCACCGCCTCCTGCTTTGCCGCCTCGCGCGGCGCGGCAGCGGCATCCATCTCCTTGTTGATCTTTTCAGCTGCCTCGTTCCTGGGGTTGCCGCCCGTTGCACAGGCAGACAACAGCAAGACCGCCAGCACTACTGCCACTCGTTTCATTTGACTCCTCCCGCGCTTTTTTCCGGCAGACTTGTCTGCTCTGATGTTTTGTCTGGTGCTGGACCCGCTCGTTGCGCTGCTTCGTTCTTCCTGATGTTCACTTTGGGGAACAGTTCCAGCACACGCCGTCCCTGCGCGTTCTGCAGCACGACACTGCTCTCCCTGATTTCGACCAGCCTGGAATCGCCGGACTTGCCGCCGAGGCTCACCGTCTCGCCGTTGATGATCGCTGCACGGTATTGCGGGGAAATAATGATGGACTGCAATCCGTGCGCCACATTCTCCGCCGGCACAACCTCGGATGCGCTGCCCGCATTCAGGTCTATGGACGGGCGGGTCGGGTCCGGCAGCGATTCCCCCGCAACGTTCAGCGACGCGCACAGCAGCACTGCATACAGCGATAGCCTCAGACCTT
>JAJXTT010000118.1 GCA_021783525.1 Pseudomonadota bacterium | reverse complement strand
GCCTCGCTGGGCGCCCGCGAGATTCCGCGCAAGGAATTTATCGCTCGCCTGCAGGAATTGATAAACTATGCACCTGTAACCGCCTGGCGTTTTGACGACGACCTATTCACATGAGCCTGCTCAAGGACATTCAGCTTTCCGCATTGCACCTCTACCTGACCGCGCCCTATCCGTGCAGTTACCTGGAGGGGCTGGAAGCGCGTTCGCAAGTGGCGACCCCCAGCTTCCTGATCACCTCGCCGATCTATTCGGAACTGGTGCGCCACGGCTTCCGCCGCAGCGGCACCTTCACCTATCGTCCGCGCTGCGACACCTGCCATCAATGCGTGCCGGTGCGCGTGGTGGTCGACGATTTCAGGCCCACGCGCTCGCAACGCCGCAGCCGCAAACACCACAACGGGTTGAACGTCACGCTGCATGCCCTGAAGGACAAGGCCGAGTATTTCGAACTCTATCGCCGCTACCAGGAGGCGCGCCACCGCGACGGCGGCATGGATGACGACAGCCCCGAGCAATACCGCAACTTCCTGCTGCAAAGCCACGTCGATACCCTGCTGGTGGAGTTTCGCGAAAACGATGTGTTGCGCATGGTCAGCGTGATCGATGTACTGCAGGATGGCTTGTCCGCGGTCTATACCTTCTACGATCCGGACATTCCGCATTCGAGCTTCGGCACATTCAACGTGCTGTGGCAGATCGAGCTGTGCCGCAAATTGCAGCTGCCCTACCTCTATCTCGGTTACTGGATAGCGGACAGCCGCAAGATGGCCTACAAGGCCAAATTCCAGCCGCTGCAGGGTTTGCGGGACGGCGTATGGCAGGGCATCCTGCAAAAAGAGCCCTCATGAGGAACCGCATCGCGGCCTTCATCGCCGGGCTGGTGCTTCTGCCACCCCTGGCAGTCTCCCTCTCCGGACAGGGATGGGACGACCCCGCTCCCGTCACCGGCACAGTCTGGCTGCCCGCATTGTCCGGCATGCTCGCCGTCATCGCGTTCGGCCTTCTGCTCGACACGCTCACCTTTCACCGCACCGGACACAGCCTGATGCGTTCGCAGCGCGGCTATCTGCTCTGGAACGCTGTGGCAGGGACCGCCACCTGCATGCTGCTCGCCTACCTGAACCTCTTTGCAGGCGCTTGGTTCACCCCGGCCGATTCGGATACTGCAGCACTGCTGCTCGCCGCGCTAAGCGGGACAGCACTGCTGCCGGTCGTATTGATCACGCGCCTGTGGCTGGCCGGCTTGCCCGGACTGATTCGGTTGAGCACGCGCAGATTCGCACTGCCCGCGTTGCCCGCGGCAGCTGCTTCAATGCTTCTATTGCTCGCGGCACTGACCGGACTGACAGCCGGAACGATCTGGATAGACCATCTGGGCTGGTTGTTCTGGGCATCTCCGCTGCTGTTGCTCGTCGCGCTGCAATTGCTGTGGCATGAGAGCACCATCTTTTCCGGCCTTGCGCAGGGCGACTGGAGCCGCGTATTGCTCGGCGCAGTCTCCGGCATCGCGGTCGGCGGCATCGCGCTGGCGGTGTACCGCCTGAGCGGGGGGGCGATCTATCTCGTCGCGGACACGGGGATACTGGTCGCCGGTCTCGCATTGTTCGGCTTGCTCTGCCTGCAGGTCGGCGACGTCGTCGCCGAGAATTGGCGCGGCAGGAAGCGCGCCGACATCTTCAAGAAAAAGCCCTTCCCCATTCCGATCGTCACCAGGAAAGACCAGTAGATGTTCCAATTGCTCCGCCCCGCCCTGTTCGCGCTCGACCCCGAGACCGCCCACCATGCCACGCTCGACGCGCTGAGAACGGCGCACTGCCTGGGCACATTGCCATTCGTCGTCAAGCGCCCGGCAGATGATCCGCGCACGGTGATGGGCCTGACCTTTCCCAATCCGGTCGGGCTGGCGGCAGGGCTGGACAAGAACGGCGGCTATATCGACCCCCTGGCCGCGCTCGGCTTCGGCTTCATCGAGATCGGCACCGTGACCCCGCGCGCCCAGCCCGGCAACCCCAAGCCGCGCCTGTTCCGGCTGCCGCAGGCGCAGGGCATCATCAACCGCATGGGTTTCAACAACGACGGCGTGGACGCGCTGATCGGGAACGTAAAACGCGCGAAATTCAATGGCATCCTCGGCATCAACATCGGCAAGAACGCCGACACACCCATCGAGAAAGCGGCGGACGATTACCTGATCGGTCTGCGCAAGGTTTACGCATATGCCAGCTACGTCGCCATCAACATCTCGTCGCCCAACACCAAGAACCTGCGCCAATTGCAGGGCGGCGACGAACTGGATGCACTGCTCGGGCAGTTGAAGGCAGAACAGGAAAAACTGGCACAACAGCACGGCAAGTACGTGCCGCTGGCCGTGAAGATCGCCCCCGACCTCGACGGTGACCAGATCAAACAGATTGCCGCTCTGCTCATCAAGCACCGCATCGACGGCGTGATCGCCACCAACACCACGCTCTCGCGCGACGGCGTGGAGAACCTGCCGCATGGCAACGAAGCCGGCGGACTGAGTGGGGCGCCGGTGCGTGAGAAGTCCACCGCCGTCATCCGCCAGCTCGCTGCCGAACTGCAGGGCGCGCTGCCCATCATCGGCGTGGGGGGTATCCTGAAAGGCGCCGATGCGCTGGAGAAGATACAGGCGGGTGCGGCGCTGGTGCAGTTTTACAGCGGCATGATCTATCGCGGCTGGGAACTGGTGGCGGAAAGTGCGGCTGCAATCAGGCAACACAAATAAACGTCCCTGCGAATCCGACAATGTCCGACATCGTCAATCTTGACTCTGCTCGCCGCAAACGCCGCCAATCCAGAGCCGATGGCATCACGCTATGTCAATCCGGTTTCCATAAATGGCAGACCATGGCAGGTCAGCGCTTCGACGTGAAGCAGGGCAAACTCGTCACCACTGAACGATGCGCTCGCTGCAATGCCGAACGCACCAGGCTGACTTGAGCGATTTGCCCATCCTACATCCAAGAAGAAATCGCTTCCTTGATCGGGCGTTTCAATTTACCACCAGCAAGCGTAGGATGGGTTGAGCGAAGCGATACCCATCAATCAACCCGTCGCTCACCGCATTCCCAACTCGCTCCCACTTTGCCCGCCCAATCATTTGGCAACATTCCCGTCCGCACGTAACGATGAAACGACGAATGCGGCCAATCTGCCACGTTCATCACCACCCCATGCTTGACCGGGTTGATATGGATGTAGTCGACATGCCGCGCGAAATCCGGTTCGTCGCGGATGAGATGTTCCCAATACCTTCGCTGCCATATTCCGCGTTCGCCCTTGCGCTGGCGACTTTCAGAACGGAGCTCGACGTGCGGCAAGCCGCGTGAGAACACCGTTTTAATCAATCTCCAGCGCAATGCAAAATCATTGTCTCCTTCAGGCAATGTCCAGATGGCGTGAATGTGTTCCGGCAAAATCACGATGGCTTCCACGGTGAACGGGTGTCGTTCTCGGGTGTATTCAAACGCGTGACGCAGCAATTCGAAGTGCTCGGTCAGCAAGGATTGGGACCTGTCGGCGAGATTTACCGTGAAGAAGTAGCTGACTCCGGCGATGTCGCTGCGGCGATAGTTGGTCATATGGGAATGATAGCGATGGGTATCGCTATGCTCAACCCATCCTACATCTGGAATGTCGCTATACCACTTAGAATCCATCTACTTGATCGGACGTTTCAATCAACCGCCAGCCGGTAACCGACGCCGACTTCCGTCAGCAGAAAGCGCGGGCGCGCCGGATCCTTCTCCAGCTTGTGGCGCAGTGTGCCCATGTAGATGCGCAGGTAGTGAGCACGCTCCACGTAGTTCGGCCCCCAGACTTCCTTGAGCAACAACTGGTGCGTCAGCACCTTGCCCGCATGCTTGACCAGCACGGTCAGCAGCCGGTATTCAATCGGCGTGAGATGGACTTCCGAACCGCCGACCGTGACTTTGCGATGCACCAGGTCCACCTGCAGGTCGCCCACCGAGAAGACGCCTTCCTGCCCTCCGTTCACCGCGGAAAAATGGCGCAATGCCACGCGTATCCTTGCCAGCAATTCGCCGACGCCAAATGGTTTGACCAGGTAGTCATCCGCTCCGGCATCCAGCGCGGAGATCTTGTCGCTTTCCTGCGAGCGCGCGGAAAGGATGATGACCGGAACGGAGGACCAGGCACGCACTCCCCTGACCACCTCGACGCCATCCATATCGGGCAGGCCGAGATCGAGGATGATCAGGTCCGGCTTGCGCGTTGCTGCTTCGGCCAGACCCTGCTTGCCGGATTCCGCCTCGACTACCTGGTAGCCTTCCGATGCCAGCGTGGTGCGCAGGAAACGGCGTATCTGCGCTTCATCCTCGACGACGATGATGGTGGCGGTCTTGCTCATGGTGGCGTGGCGTCTTCATGCTCGATCGAAGGCGGCTCGGTCAATGGCAGGGCAAAATGGAATGCCGCGCCGCCGGACGGCAGATTGTCGGCCCACATCCGCCCGCCGTGTGCCTCCACGATGGCACGGCAGATCGTCAGGCCCAGACCCGCGCCACCCTGATTGCCTTCGCTGGCGATGCGGTGGAATTTCTCGAAGATACGCTCCAGTTCGCCCGCCGGAATCCCGTGGCCGTGATCGGAAACTGTCACCACCAACTCGTCCTGGTCTGTCGCCGCGGATATTTCGATGGCGGTGCCGGGCGGCGTGTACTTCACCGCGTTTTCCAGCAGGTTCGCGAACACCCGCTCTATCATCAGGCTGTCGATCTCGACCAGAGGCAGGTCGCGCGGCAGCCTGACGCTGACCGGATGATGGTCCATGCGCGAGTTCATGCCCGCCAGCGCCCCGCCGACAACTTCTTCCAGCGGCTGCCATTGCCGGTTGAGCACGACCGCGCCCGCCTCCAGCCGCGCCATGTCCAGCAGGTTGTTCGCCAGTCCGGCCATGCGCACGGCCTCCTCGTATATGGACTGGCCGAGCTCACGGCGCGCATGGTCGTCGAGCCGGTCGCTGTCATGCAGCAGACTGCTGGAGGCGCCGACGATCGCGGCCAGCGGGGTGCGCAGGTCATGCGAGATCGCCGACAGCAAGGTATTGCGCAACTGCTCCGTCTCCATCTTCAACTGGACGCGTTGCGCTTCCGCCGCCAGCCTGACCCGCTCCAGGGCCAGCGCGATCTGGCTGACAAAGGTTTCCAGCAGCCGCTGCTGTTCCGGCAGCGCGATCCGCGCCGGGTTGAGCGGCAACAGGGCCAGCACGCCTATCATTCCCGAAGACGCCTGCAGCGGCAGGTAGACCAGCTCTCCTCCCGGCAGCGTGTCCGTACCCTGTCCCGCCATCTGTCCGTGGTCGTACACCCATTGCGCCACGCTCAGGTCGCTGCCATGGCAGGATTGCGGCTCGCCCTCGCCCTTGGGATAAACGATGCGCCCCGTCCCGTTGGGCAACAGCACAGCCGCCTGCACATCAAATACCTCCGCCACATGCCGGACCGCGATGCGCAGGATGTTCTCCTCGCCGCGCGTCGCCGCCAGTTCGCGGCTCAGGGCATACAGCGACGCGATACGCCGCTCGCGGTGGCCGGCGATCCTGGCCTGGTGCCGGGTGCTCACCGTCATGCCGCTGATCACCAGCGCCACCAGCAACATCACGGCGAAGGTCACCAGGTATTGGCTGTCCGAGACCGCAAAACTGAAGCGCGGCGGCACAAAGAAGAAATCGAACGACACCACGCCCAGGAACGAACTCAGCACCGACGGGCCGCGTCCGTAGCGCGCGGCGACCACCACCACGCCCAGCAGGTAGACCATGATCAGGTTGGCCAGGTCGAAATGGTCGAATATGACCCAGGAGATGCCCGTGCTGATGGCCGTCGCCACAACGGCCCACAGGTAGCCGGCGCGCCACTTGAACATCGTGTGCTGCTCCTCGGAGGCCAGCCCGAGATACAGGCGGCTGCGCGAGAAATAGGGGTTCTCCCGTGCCTGTGACAGGAAATCGGATTCTTTCCCCACCACATGGATATCGATATCCCTGGCCTGGCGGATGATGGTGTCGACCAGCGAACCGAACAGCCAGCGCTTCCATTCCGGCCGTGTCGGCTTGCCCAGCACGATGCGCGTGGCGTTGCGGGTGCGCGCATAGGCGATCAATTCCTCTGCCAGCCGGTAGCCGCTCAGCGTGGCGGTCTC
>JAJXTT010000117.1 GCA_021783525.1 Pseudomonadota bacterium | reverse complement strand
GCGCCGAAGTTGGCCTTCAACTGCCCGTTCATCAGCGCCAGCGTATCTTGCAGGTAGAACTGGGTCGTCGTGGTCGTGAAGTCCTGGGCAAAGTCGGTGGCAAACGGGTTGGTCAGGAAGTAGTTGGTGTCGTACGGCCCCGTTACCCCGTAGTAGTTGCGGGCCAGCGTGCTGTAGCTCTTTTCGTACCACAGGCCCGTGTTGACGGTGTGGATCCCGCTGCTCCAGGTCAGGTCGTTCACCGTGCCGCTGCGGCGGATGCCGTATTCCGTGGTGCGAATGGAGATCGGCAGCCCGGCGCCCGTGTAAACCCCGACGGCCGCGGGCGTGCCCGGCGAAGCCACATAGGGGGTGTACCATTGGCCCTGTCCCTGGTTGGTGTGCGAATAGAAAGTCGATTTCAGGCGCAGGTCGTCGCGCAATGCCAGATCGAAAGTGGTGCCCATCAGTCTGTCCTTGCGCAAGCCGCGAGCCAGGTAATAGGCGGCGTCCAGGGGACCTGTGCTGGGATTGATCGATGCGACAGCCGGCGAATATATGCCGTGAGCGGCATTGATCGCGCTCTGCCAGTCGGGTGCATAGTTGTCCCAACCCCATCCCAGTTTATGTTGCATATCGATCGACATGTCCTGATAGTCGGTCTCGCTGCGATTCGAGGTGTTCAGGAATGCGCTGATCTTGTTTTCACCCCACATGTGCACCAGCTTGGAGTTGAATTGCTCCTGGGTCTGGGGACCCCAACCCTTCCATTTCTCGGCATTCTGTCCGGTATAGCTGAAGTACGCCTTGGTTCCGGATTCGAGCAGGCCGGTATCCAGGCGCGCGAAAGTGCGTGTCGTACTGCTGCTGCCCACGGTTTGATCGAGACGCATGCCGAGCTTGTTTTCCGGATCGGCCGAGTAGAACTGCACGGTGCCGCCCAGGTTGCTGGTGGATGCCACGCCCAGCGAGCCGGAGCCTTGCGACAGGTCCACACGCTGGATGTTCTCGGTGGAAATTGCCCGGGTGATATGCAGGCCGTTGTTGTTGCCGTAGCTCATGTCCCCCAGCGGAACGCCATCCAGCGTGAAGCCCATGTAGGTCTGCCCGAAGCCACGCACGCCAAAACGGGTGGACCATTCATAAGTGCCGAACGGATCGGAAGACTGGAAATTGACACCGGGCAATTTTGCCAGCACCTTCAGCGGGCTGGTGCCCGGCGCAGCCTTTTGTATATCGTCCGCAGTGATGCTCTGTACCTGGCGGGATTTTCCCTGGCCGAATACCGAGACATCTTCCGTTTGTACCACCGCGTCATCCTCTGCAAATGCGCCGGTCGCGAACATCGACGCCAGCAGTATCACAACAGGCTTCAGCCTCCATTTGTTGCGTTGCATACACACTCCCTATGAGTTGATTGAAAAAACCAGTTTGGTACGAAAAACCTTGCTGCTTGCACCCATCCATGCGTCATCAGGAAAGCTCCGGTAAGAAGCCGACTTCACCGCCCTGATTGCGGCCTGGTCGAGTAACTTGTAACCGGAAGAGGAGGCGATCTCCGCCCGGATCAATCTTCCGGAACGATCAAGCTCGTAGAGCACCTCGACTTCGCCGGTCATGCCCAGATCGCGGGCTGTATCGGGATAGACTTTTTTACGTTCGATCCGCGCCTTCACGTCCTGCGCGAACTGGCTTTCGGAATCGGCATTGCTTCTGTTTTGAACTTGTGCCTCGACCTTGGCCGGCTGCTCCGCCTGGGTTGGCGGCGCGGCCTTGGGCGGCGGTGTGGTTTCCTGGATCGCGGGCGCCGGCGCGTCCGTTACCGGAACGACTTCCTTGGGCGGTTCTACCTTCTGTGGAGGGGGCTGGACTTTCTGCACCGGCTGTTGGACGGATTGCTCCGTCGCAACGGGCGCCGCCGCGAGCGTCAGGCTGATCGGTTCTTCCTGCACGGGAATTTCCCGGTTCATCGCCAGCGTTTGCGACATCACCAGAATGAGGATTCCGGTCGCGACCGTTCCGAGCTGCGCGGCTGTTTCACGTCTATGGTAGATGGACCACTTCATTGCCATATTCATCGCGGCCACTTATTTCTTCTTGGATGAAATGGCGATGGCCGTGATGCCGGACGACTTGATGCTGTCCATCACATCGACCAATTGCTGCACCGATACGTCCTTGTCGCTATTGATGACGACATCGACATCGCCGGACGCCTTCAATTGCTTGAGCGCGGATGACAGTCCCGCCAGCGAGTAATCGGTGCCGTCCAGTTGCACCTGCCCAGCCGGGGAAATGGTCACGACGGCGTGCTTGCGCACTTGCAGCTTGTCGGGCTGCGCCGAGCCCGGCAGGGTGGTCTTGATCCCCAGGGCGGGAATCACGTTCAGGCTGATCAATACAAAAAATACCAATAAAAACATCATCACGTCGATCATCGGGATGATTTCTATTCTGGCTTTCTTGGGTGTTTCGTCTTCGTTCCAGGCAAGCATATATTTACGCGTCTTCACTCAAAATTAACGACCGCGCAAATTTACTGAGCCGATATTAAAAATAAATTAATTATTTATGCTATTTATCCTTATGCGAATTTGGTGTTACCAGTTGGAGAGTTGCGACGCCGGGTTGCAAACCCCTCTTCCGGTATAATTCCGGCGCATGTCTGCACACCATTCATCCCAGCCGCTCGAACTGCTCGCTCCCGCAAAGACTTCCTCCATCGGACGCGAAGCGATCCTGCACGGCGCCGATGCGGTCTACATCGGCGGCCCGGCATTCGGCGCGCGCGACAAGGCCGGCAATACGCTCGCCGACATCGCGGGACTGGTTGAGTACGCACACCGCTTCCACGCGCGAATCTATGTCACGCTCAACACCATCCTGCACGATGCCGAGCTGGATGCCGCCTGCAAACTGGCTTACGACTGTTACGACGCGGGCGTGGATGCGCTGATCGTGCAGGACATGGGGCTGCTGGAACTCGACCTGCCGCCCATCGCCCTGCATGCATCGACCCAATGCGATATCCGCACGCCGGAAAAGGCGCGCTTCCTGGCGGATGCCGGCTTTTCGCAGATCGTGCTGGCGCGTGAATTGACCCTCCAGGAGATCGCCCGGGTGCGCGCAGCCGTGCCTGCCGATACCGTCATCGAACATTTCATACACGGCGCGCTGTGCGTGGCCTATTCCGGCCAGTGCAACATCAGCCATGCACACACCGGGCGCAGCGCGAATCGCGGCGACTGTTCGCAAGCCTGCCGCCTGCCCTACACGCTGCAGGATGCGCAAGGCCGCGTCGTCGCATTCGAGAAGCACCTGTTGTCGGTGAAGGACAACAACCAGAGCGGCAACCTGGGCGCCCTGATCGACGCGGGCGTGCGCAGCTTCAAGATCGAAGGGCGCTACAAGGAAGCGGCCTATGTGAAGAACATCACCGGCCACTACCGCCAGCTGCTGGACGGCATATTGAACGAACGTCCCGAGCTGCATGCGGCATCCAGCGGCAAGACGAAGCTGCTGTTCACGCCGAACCCGGACAAGACTTTTCACCGCGGTGCAACCGATTATTTTTCGAACGGACGGAAGGCCGACATCGGCGCATTCGACACGCCCACTTTCGTCGGCCTGGAACTGGGCGCGGTTACGCAGGTCGGCGACAAGTGGTTCGAGATGGAGTCGAACGAAGACCTGGCGAACGGCGATGGTTTGAATTACCTGCACAAGCGCGAGGTGATCGGCTTGCAGGCGAACGTGGTCGAGCGCAAAGGCAAGGTTTGGCGCGTGTATCCGAATGAGGCCATGCACATGTTGCACGGCTTGCGCCCGGGGCTCGCGATCAGCCGCAACCGGGACCACGCATGGGAACAGGCGCTCACCAAAAAATCTGCCGAGCGCCGCATCTGCGTGAACGCCATCTTTGCCGAGACTGCGGACGGTTTCTCGCTTACGCTGCGCGATGAGGACGGCATCGCGGTCACCTCCAGCGCCTCATTCGAGAAGCAGCCGGCGCAACATCCGGCAGGGGCGGAAGGCAGCGTGCGCGAACATCTGGCGCGCTTCGGCAATACCGATTTTGAACTGTGTAATATCCCATCCGTTCGGGCTGAGCCTGATGAAACTACTAGCCATTCGACTAAGCCCGCAAGCGGGCAAGTCGCTGGTTATGTCGAAGCCAGGCATGGATCGACAGCCGCAACCCATTCAGCCTTCGACAAACCTGTCCTGAGCAAAGTCGAAGGGCTCAGGGCGAACGGCTCGGAATTGAACGAACATTACGTCTCCATCCACTGGACCCAACCCTGGTTCGTCCCCAGTTCCCTCGCCAACAAACTCCGCCGCGATGCGGTGGAAAAACTGGAAACCGCACGCCTCGCGGCCTGCGTTCGCCCGTTACGCAAAGCGGCCGTGGAACCGCCGGCGAGATACCCCGAGGAATCGCTTTCCTTCCTCGCCAATGTCTACAATTCCGCTGCGCGTGCCTTTTATGCGAAACACGGAGTGAAGCTGATCGAGGCTGCTTACGAGGCACATGAGGAGGCCGGCGAAGTCCCGCTGATGATCACCCGCCATTGCATACGCTATTCACTGAGCCTGTGTCCAAAGCAGGCCAAGGGCGTGATCGGTGTGCAAGGCCAGGTGCGCGCCGAGCCGATGACGCTGATCAACGGCAGCGAACGCCTGACATTGCAGTTCGACTGCAGGAATTGCGAGATGCATGTCATGGGCCGGATGAAGAAGCACATCCTGAAGGCGCCTCCCCCTTCGACTGTGCCTGTCACCTTTCATCCGCGGCAATCCGACAAGCAATCAAAGCGCTCTTTAGCCTAGCTTACATCCTTCTATTCCCGCTTTTGATAACGATGCGGGAGGATATTCTTGGCCTGGCAGCATTATTGACCCGGCATGGTGAAGTGTTTACACCGTTCGGGCTGAGCTTGTCGAAGCCCATTCACCTTTCGACGAGCTCAAGGCGAACGGACTTCAGACTTCACCCTGCCGGATCGATAGTAAGATACTGGAAATGAACTTGCCTGGGACGCTGGGCATCTCGAATAACGATAAAACACAGCCAATAAATTTGATCACCACCTCAGCCACCGACAGCCAGGTTCAGCCCGAGACGGCCTTTCTCGGGCTTGCCCCTTTTCTGCGTGCAAGCATCGCTGGTGCCGACCTTCGGCCGCTCGGGCAGCAGATGCTGCATCGCGCCGGCCAGAACACCGCCGACGCGGAACTCTGGTTGAACCTGTCCGTCATCGTGCAATGTTTCGGGCAACGCGAACTTGGCCTGTCCATCCAGTCCCTTGCCCTGCAGCAGAAGCGCGTCTATCGCCTGGCGGCTGCAACCCAGCCAGCAAAGCTGCGCTTGCTGTTGCTGTCGGTTCCCGGGGATATCTCCGAGAACACACCGCTCGATTGCCTGCTGGAAGACAGCGACGTCGATCTGATCTTCTATTACGTTTCTGCGCATGATCCGCTGGCTTTGCCCATTCCCGAGCACGATGCCCTGTTTGTCGCCATTTGCGAATCCGACGAGAATCGCGCGACGCTCGCGGCACTGGAGCGACCGCTGGCGCATTGGTCCAAGCCGGTCATCAACAAGCCGCAATTGATTCCCCCAACCGGGCGCGAAGCCGCCAGCAGGCTTTTGCAGGATGCGCCGGGCCTGCTCATCCCGCCGACACTGCACGCTTCCCGTTCAGCGCTACTGGAAATCGCGGCGGGCAACGTCCCGTTGTCCGGCCAGTTTGCGGGCTGCGATTTCCCGGTCATCGTGCGTCCGGTCGGCTCCCACGCCGGGCGCGATCTCGACAGGATCGAGCGCCCCGAAGAGCTCGCCGCCTATCTCGCCAAAGTGGGGGGCGAAGCATTCTTTCTGTCCCGCTTCATCGATTACAGCGGAAAGGACGGACTGTTCCGCAAGTACCGCGTGGTCCTGATCGATGGCAAATCCTACGCCTGCCACATGGGCATATCGTCGCACTGGATGATCCATTACGTGAACGCGGGCATGTACGAGGATGCAAAAAAAAGAGAGGAAGAAGCCTCTTTCATGCAACACTTCGACGACTTTGCGCTACGCCATCGTGCCGCGCTGGGGGCGATCCATCAGCGCACCGGGCTCGACTATCTGTGCATCGATTGTGCGGAATCCAGGGATGGACAGCTCTTCATTTTCGAGATCGACCACACCATGGTCGTGCATG
>JAJXTT010000116.1 GCA_021783525.1 Pseudomonadota bacterium | reverse complement strand
GGAATCACCACTGCGCCCATCCTGCTGGCCTTCACTTTTGCGCTGGGCATAGGCACCGCGATGATGATGCCGGCGTGGGGCGCCATCACGCCGGAACTGGTGCAGCGCCCCGAACTGCCCGCGGCCATCGGGCTGAACACGATAGGGATGAACGTCTCCCGTTCCGTCGGCCCGGCACTGGCCGGACTGATCGTTGCCGCCGCCGGGCCGGGCGTGGTCTTCATTCTGAATGCCCTCTCCTTTCTTGCCGTGATCGCGGCATTGCTGAAATGGCAGCGCACGCCGAAACAAAGCGAGCTGCCTGCCGAGCGCGTGATCGGAGCGATACGCGCAGGGTTGCGCTATGCGCGCCATTCGCCGGAATTGCGTGCGGTGCTCACCCGCGGTGCCGCGTTCTTTGTGTTCGCCAGCGCCTCATGGGCCTTGCTGCCGCTGATCGTGCGGCAGGAACTGAAACGCGGCCCCAGCACTTTCGGGCTCTTCCTGGCTTGCCTGGGTATCGGCGCGATCGGCGGCGCGTTGCTGCTGCCGCGTCTGCACGCCCGCCTGTCGCGCGACAGGATCGTGGCCGGCGCCACGGGACTTTACGCTGTCGCCATGCTGGCGCTGGCACATAGCGGCAATGTGTTCGCGGCCGGAACCGCCATGCTGCTGACCGGCGTCGCGTGGATCTGCGTCGTGTCGTCATTGATGACAGCAGCCCAGACCGCCCTGCCGGGTTGGGTGCGGGCACGTGGCCTGGCGCTCTTCTGGGTCGTCTTCATGGGTGGCATGGCGGCGGGCAGCGCGATCTGGGGCCAGGTCGCGTCATGGATCGGCATTCCCTACGCGCTCACGACATCTGCTGCCGGTGCCCTGCTCGGCGTTGCCGCAACATGGCGGTACCGCATCGGACGACATGATGCGGACGATCGTTCGCCGTCCGTGCACTGGCCGACCCCGATGCCGACCGAAGAAGTCGAGAGCGACAGCAGACCGGTCATGGTGACCGTCGAGTACCGCATTGACCTGTCCACAACACGGGAATTCCAGATCGTCATGCAAGAGATGCGCAGGATCAGGCGGCGCGACGGCGCTTTCATGTGGGAACTGTTCAGTGACACTGAACAGCCGGACCGGATGGTGGAATGCTTCATGGTCGAATCGTGGCTGGAGCACTTGCGCCAGCATGAGCGGACCACGGTCGCAGACCGCAAGGTCATCGAAAAGGCGCAGTCCTTTCATCTGGGCGGCACACCGCCCAAGGTGACGCACATGGTCGCGGCAGCCGGCTGACGCATCGTGCCGGCGGGCGCCGCGGCTTACCGGACCTGGCCGCGGCGGCTGGCTGCCCAGCCGACCAGCGTCAACAGCGCGAGGCCGCAGCCGATGAGAAGGATCCCCGTCATTTCGCTCAACTTGAATTCTTCACCCATCATCACGCGCGCGGAAATGATCGCCACCACCGGCGTTCCCAGCACGGACAGGCTGGCTTCCCACGCCGGCACCCGGTCCAGGATGATGATCCACAGCCACCAGCCCATGGCCGTGCTGATCACGGACATGAACGCAAGGATGCCGACGTAGGCCGCCGACCAGTCCGTGGCGCGTTCCGGGATCACAAGCGCCAGCAGTACCAGCGGCACCGATCCCAGCAACATCTGCCAGGTGGTCAATGAGAGCAGGTCGACCTTTTGCCGCGAACGCAGGCGCTTGACCAGAACGGTGCCGATGGCCCAGCACAATGCCGCCATCACGCCCAGGAACTTGCTCAACAGGCTGGTGTGCATATTCCACGGCTCGATGATCAGCACCAGACCGGTCAGGGTGCTCAGGGCGGCCAGCCATTGCTTGCCGCGGATGCGTTCTCCCAGGACCGGCCAGGCGATCAGCAATGTCCAGATCGGCATGGTAAAGATCAGCACCGCGGTCTTGCCCGGGCCGCCTTCCACCAGCGCCCATGTCTGGAACAGCATGAAACCCGTGACCTGTGCCAGACCGATGGCAAGCGTCGGGCCGGGAGCCTGCAACCTGAGCGGCTTGCCCTTGAGCCTGACGACCAGCAGCAAAGCCAGCGCACCTACGACACAACGCTCCGCCGCAAACGCGAAGGGTGGCGCATAAGTCAGCGCCTGCTTCGCCAGCACCCAGGTGTATCCCCAGGTGACGGAAAGGACAAAAAGGGCCAACGGCAATAGCCAGCGTTCACGGGAATGGGAAGGTGACATGAGATATTTATTGCGCAGAAAATCGGTTAAAAATACATGATACCTGAGCGGAGACCGCACGCACGGCGCGGCAAAGTCTATCTCGCACGTTCCCGGTTCAGGCGTATGGAGATTGCAAGCTGACGTGCCTCTTCTTCCTTGAGCGTGTCGCCGATCTCGCGCATGACACCCTTCAGGTCGACCGGTTTTTCCGCGTGCTCGAAGTGCCCCGTCAGCACGCTTTCAGGTTTCAGCTTGCTGCCCTGGTAGAGCGACCATATCTCGTTGCCGTAATCGGTGGCCAGCAGTTCCGGGGCAAACCGGCCGAAACAGGCAGCAAGGTTCTGGACGTCGCGCAGCAGCATCTGGCGGGCCTGGTTGTTGGCGGCCGCGTCGATGGCCTGTGGCAGGTCGATGATGACGGGACCGGTGCTGTCCACCAGCACATTGAATTCGGACAGGTCGCCGTGAATGATGCCGGCACACAGCATGCGCACCACCTGCGTGATCAGGATGCGGTGGTATTCGCGGGCCATCTCAGGCGTCAGCACCAGGTCGTTGAGCCGGGGCGCGGCGTTGCCTTCGCTGTCGGTCAGCAGTTCCATCAGCAGCACGCCTTCGTGGAAGTTGTACGGCTTGGGCACGCGCACGCCTGCCGCGGCGAGGCGGTACAGGGCGTCCGCTTCGGCGTTCTGCCATGCTTCTTCCTGCGCTTTGCGCCCGTAGCTGCTGCCTTTCTCCATGGCGCGCGCACGGCGGCTGTTCTTGACTTTGCGGCCTTCGGTGTAATCCGTGCTCTGGCGGAAACTGCGCTTGTTGGCTTCCTTGTAGACCTTGGCACAGCGGATCTCGTCGCCACAGCGCACCACGTACACCGTGGCTTCCTTGCCGCTCATGAGCTGGCGGACGACCTCGTCGACCAGACCGTCCTCGACCAGCGCCTGCAATCTTTTCGGTGTCTTCATCCGCGCTTTCTGAGTGGGTCCAATAGTGACGAAAGGCCGTTGTGGTCGAGTTCCTGCATCAGCGCCAGCAGTCTTCCGATTTCTCCGGGCGGAAAGCCTTTGCGCGCAAACCAGTTCAGGTAATTCCCCGGCAAGTCGGCAATCACCCTGCCCTTGTATTTTCCATAGGGCATGACGCGGGTAAGCAAAAGTTCCAGATGTTCCGTATTCATCGCTGCCTGCCGGACCTAGAACCGTTCATACGACATCAGATAGCGCCATTGCCCTGCCTGCAATTTGGCCATGGACACCCGCCCGATCCGGATACGTTTCATGGACAGCACCTGCAGCCCGACACTCCTGCACATATGCGCGATCTGGCCAGGTTGCGCTCCCTTGAGCGCAAAGCGCAACCGGGTCTCGTTCTGCCAGCTGACCTTGACCGGGGGCAACGGCTTGCCGTTGAAAGCGAGTCCCTGATTGAGCAGCTTGAGCCCGTCGGCCGGCAATTCGCCCGCGACTTCCACGACATACTCCTGCTCGATCGTGGCGGCCTCGTCCGTCAATTTGCGCGATACCCTGTAATCCTGGGTAAACACCGACAAGCCGCTCGCATGGCTCTCCAACGGCGCGCACTGGGTCAACCGGACAAAATGCTGCTTGAGCAGGCGAATGCCCGAATGGTCGTCAGCTGAACGGGTATCGGCGCGTATCAGTTGCTGGGCGGAGCCGGGGCTCGTGTCCGCATCGGCCGGCTGGTGAAACAGGAGGGTGACAGGCGCAACGGGTACGAGCGTCGCTTCGGGGCGGAGTTCGACTTTCTGCTGCGACACCATGAACTGCGGCTCTTCCACCACCTGCCCGTCCACCAGGACCCAGCCTCCCGCGATATAAAGCTCGGCCTCGCGGCGTGAACAGGGTACAGATTCGGCAAGGCGTTTGGCGAGACGGACCGGCTCTTTCATGTGTGTTGCTGCGTAAAAACAGGAAACCGCATTGTAAACGCTCAGGTCCGCCCAACCTCTGTAAAATCAGCACATGGACGCCAACAGAAAAACAGCCGGTCCTGAGAGCCTGGACGGCATCACCCTCGAGATGATCGTTACCCGTCTATCGGAAAGCATGGGCTGGGAAGCGATGGCGGCGGCCGTGCCGATACGTTGTTTCACGCACGATCCGAGCATCAAATCCAGCTTGAAGTTCTTGCGCAGGACGCCCTGGGCACGCAAAAGAGTGGAAGAACTGTATCTGCAGCACGCCCGCAGTCAGACCAGTAAATGACCAGGCAATAGCTCGGCAACCGAACACCGAGGGGATGTGCCCGAACTTCTCGTCGGCGCTAATTCTGGTTCGCCAGACCCAGGACGAATTTTACAAGCTCCCTGATGTCCTCTTCTTTTACGACCGTGATGTTTTCCGGCATTGGCACCGAGCCCCAATTGCCGGAACCACCCCCGGAAACCTTCATGACCAATCCTTCAAGCAATGGATATTCTTTTCCGCGGTATGTGTATACGGTCGCACCGCTATACCTCTTGGAAACATCCCTCCACGCCGGTCCCACGATCTTCCTGTCGATTGAATGACAGATGACGCAATTGTTTTTCCTGGCCAGAACCGGCATGTCGGTAGCCATTGCAGAACGGGCCGTGATCAGGCCGGCGGCTAAAACCAGGGATACGACGACAGATTTCACGATCCATTCTCCTGTTCAAACCCTGAATTGCTCATCCTTACCGGCCCGATCGGCAGTTCAGCACCGCTGATCTTCAGACGGGATCGGCCAGGTGTACTTGGGTGACTTATGTCTCGTTGATCGCAAACGATCGCGACGGGGACAAGGCCGAAACCATCCCCCGCGAGCGATAGAAATACCGCCCCGTCACCAGGAATGCGGCGAACACGACGCAGGCGAATAACAGGCTGCTGAGGGCAAGCTGCATCCCCCCGGAGATGATGTGTCCGGACGTGCAGCCACCCGCCATGCGCGCACCGAAGAGGAGCAGGAAACCGCCGATGAACGCCCAGGAAAACCGCTTGGCCGGCTTGGGGCCGCAGTAGCGCGCCCATAACGCAGGCACGCTGGTAAGGCGGAAAGTCCGCTGGTACAGGGAAAACACAAGTCCGGCCAGAAAGGCGCCTGCCAGGAACCACGCTTCCCATGCACCCGGCCCGGCGATTTTCGTCCAATAGGATTCATCGCCCAGACCGGTCAGCGACATGCCCGCAAAGGCAAAGGCGGTCGACGCTCCCATGGGATGGCCCGCAACGAAAGGCAACGCGAGCAGCATGTTGAGCAACGCCAGGCCGATCGCCGCATGCAGCCAGCGCCATCCCTGGTTCTGCAATCGATGCAACAGCAGCGCGATCCCCATGAACAGGGTCGCCAATGCGGTGGTCGCAATCCAGAAGGCGGTATTGTCCGGCAGCAGGCTATGGACGGAAAGCGAGCCAAGATTCGGGCCGAGTAGCGGTGTCAGAAAGGGATACGCGATGGCAAACGCCAGGGCGCCGCACACGCCGCCGACTATCCCTGGCAGCGCATCCAGGTTTCCCTGGCCCAGGGAAATGACGACTGTGCCCGGACAGTAGCCGAGGACGGCCATGCCCACGCCGAACAGCAATCCGCCAATCAGCACACCCGCCAGGAGCATGGGCTTGATATGGTAGTCGGCCCACCCGAAATAGATCTCCGCTTGCAGCAGGAGCGCTCCCAGGCCGATGGTGAACGAGATCGTCTTGGCGATCGTGAAGTTCTGCAGCACGGCCATGCCGGCTATGGTGTCGAACCGGTTCAATCGCGCATATTGCAGAATCGCTCCAAATATGAATCCCAACATCAAGGTTTCCATGTTCTCCCCCCATCCTGTAAAAAACACATCGTCCTGCAGCAATCGGCCCAGTGACGAGCTGCGCAGCACTGGGTATCACCTCCCGAGTCCTACTGGCCGCCACTCGATCTCAATTCATCGGATCGACGACGAAATGCTTCTGGGCCTGCAAATACGCCACCTCGGCAAATCCGGACGGAACGATATCGGCGTCAACGACGTGGTAAAGGTTGTGGAAATC
>JAJXTT010000115.1 GCA_021783525.1 Pseudomonadota bacterium | reverse complement strand
TTGTCCTCGCTCAGATCGGCGCGGTCCACCAGATTGAGGTGCATCCGGATGGCGCGATCCACTTCTCCGCGGCGGCGGAACAAGCTCCCCAGCGCGAAGTGCAGCTCGACAGTTTGCGGATCGACCTTGACCACCTCGATGAAGGCTTCGATGGCCTGATCCTGCTGTTCGTTGAGGAGGAAGTTCAGCCCCTGGAAATACGAGCGGGGCAAGGCGCTGGATTCCGTGATCAATTCCTTGATATCGATACGCGCCGCCAGCCATCCCATGCCGAAAAACAGGGGAAACACCAGCAACATCCAGGGTTCAAAATCCATCAGTTCAATATCTCGGGAGGTTGTATCGGGTAACGCTGAGCATCGATCTCGGACAATTTGTTTTTCAACTGCAGTTCACGTTTTACCGCAGAGAGTTCGCGGCGTTGTCGAAGCAACGTGGCCAGCATGGCCACGAGGCCAATGATTACACCGAGCACAAAAAAACACAGCAGCACGACGACAAGGGAAGTCTGCCATTCGTAGCCGAAGAAATATCGGAGTACAACGGGTTGGTCGTTCTTCACCGCAAAGCCCAGCAGCAGCAGGAACAATACGGCACGCAGTGACCAGATCAAGTATCGCATGATGACTTTATCGCTTCCAATTCGGTGCGCAACGATAGCATGAACAGATAAAAAATTGGCGGCACATCTTGCGACAGGCCGCCAATCGGATCATTTCAGAACAGCGTCAGGCAGAAAGATAATCCACCCGTTCGCGCAGTTCCTTCCCTGCTTTAAAGTGAGGCACGTACTTGGCAGGAACCTGGACCTTGTCGCCAGACTTTGGGTTGCGCCCCAAACGCGGCGGACGATAGTTCAATGCAAAACTGCCGAAACCGCGAATCTCGATACGGCCGCCGCGCGACAGAGTCGCCGACATGCTGTCCAGGATTACTTTGACAGCCAGCTCGGCGTCTTTGCCGAGCAGCTGTGTGTAACGCTCCGCAAGCTTGGCGATAAGGTCAGAACGTGTCATCGCTCCTCCTTATTGAGCTTCAGCCTTGCTGGAATCCAGTTTCGCCTTCAGCAGCGCACCCAGATTGGTCGTGCCGGCAGTACTGGTGTTCTCCGCAGCGAACTTCTGCATCGCCGCTGCCGTGTCAGCCTTGTCCAGCGCCTTGATCGACAGGTTGATGCCGCGGTTCTTGCGATCCACGTTGATGATGACCGCCTTGACGGTATCGCCTTCCTTCAGGTGGTTGCGGATGTCTTCCACGCGGTCGGCGGAAACTTCGGAAGCCTTCAGGTAGGCTTCAACGTCGCCTTCCAGCATCACTACGGCGCCCTTGGCGTCCAGCGACTTGACCACGCCGGTAACCACTGCACCCTTGTCATGTCCGGAAGACACGAAGCCGCCGAACGGATCACCTTCCAGTTGCTTCACGCCCAGGGAGATGCGCTCGCGCTCGACGTCGATGGCCAGAACCAGGGCTTCCAGTTCGTCGCCCTTCTTGTAGTTGCGCACGGCTTCTTCGCCGGGGATGGACCAGGACAGGTCGGACAGGTGCACCAGGCCGTCGATGCCGCCTTCCAGGCCGATAAACACGCCGAAGTCGGTGATGGACTTGATCGCGCCCTTAACTTTGTCTCCCTTCTTGTGGTTGAGCGCAAAGTCGTCCCATGGATTGGACTTGCACTGCTTCATGCCCAGGGAGATACGGCGGCGAGCTTCGTCGATCTCGAGGATCATGACTTCCACTTCGTCGCCCAGCGCTACAACCTTGGACGGATGCACGTTCTTGTTGGTCCAGTCCATTTCGGACACGTGTACCAGACCTTCGATACCCTGCTCGATTTCAACGAATGCACCGTAGTCGGTCAGGTTGGTCACCTTGCCGAACAGGCGTGTGCCTTGCGGGTAGCGACGTGCCAGACCATTCCACGGATCGTCGCCCATTTGCTTGATGCCCAGGGAAACGCGGTTCTTTTCCTGGTCGAATTTCAGGATCTTGGCTTCGACTTCGTCGCCAACCGTCAGGACTTCGGACGGATGCTTCACGCGGCGCCATGCCAGGTCGGTGATGTGCAGCAGGCCGTCGATACCGCCCAGGTCAACGAATGCACCGTAATCAGTGATGTTCTTGACGATGCCCTTGACGATCGCGCCTTCCTTCAGGTTTTCCAGCAGGGACTCGCGATCGGCACCTTGCGATGCTTCCAGCACAGCGCGGCGGGAAACCACCACGTTATTGCGCTTGCGATCCAGCTTGATGACCTTGAGTTCCATGGTCTTGTTTTCGTACGGTGTGGTGTCCTTGACCGGACGTGTATCAACCAGCGAACCGGGCAGGAATGCGCGGATGCCGTTCACCATGGCAGTCAGACCGCCCTTGACCTTGCCGCTGACATAACCTTCAACGATACGGCCTTCTTCCATTGCCTGTTCCAGATCAATCCAGGCAGCCAGACGCTTGGCCTTCTCGCGCGACAAGCGCGTTTCGCCGTAACCATTTTCCAGGGATTCGATGGCGACGGTGACGAAATCACCTGCCTTGACTTCAACTGCGCCCGCTGCGTCTTTGAATTCTTCAACGGGAATAAAACTTTCGGACTTCAATCCGGCATTCACTACTACCACGTTCTGCTCGACGCGAACGACTTGGGCCGTAATCAATTCACCTGCGCGCATTTCTTTGCGATTCAGGCTCTCTTCAAACATTGATGCAAAATTTTCCATTTCAGCAACTGCAGTCATTTTGGTATACCTTGAGGACAATCCCGTGATGAGCGGGGGTTAGTTAGTCAACCCAGACAGAAAGGCTCTATCTGGACTCCTGCGGGCAAATGAAATCACCCACATTTGAAACAACGTGCCCGCTCCCTCACCTCAATCCTCTCCCGCATAAATCCCCTCTCTCTAACTCTCTCCCGCATGCGGGAGAAAGGACAAACGTGAAAGGCAATCTATAACTCCTGGGCGAGGAGGCAAACGTGCTTCGCGTGTTTCACTTCACTGCATGGTAGCGGCTAAGCACTTCCTGGACTGCCTGCTCGATGTTCAGAGGGGTCGTATCCAGCAAGCTCGCACCTTGCGCCTGTTGCAGAGGAGCCACGCTACGTTGAGTATCACGTTCGTCGCGCGCTTGTATATCCTGCAAAAGGGCGGCGATATTAGCACTCATCCCTTTTTCTTTCAACTGTTTATATCTGCGCTCGGCCCGCGCTTCGGCACTTGCAGTCAAAAATATTTTTAGCACCGAATCCGGGAAAACCACCGACGCCATGTCGCGTCCATCCGCCACCAGCCCCGGGGCACGCCTGAAAGCCCTTTGTTTATCGAGCAAAGCCGCGCGTACCCTGGGCAAGGCCGCTATTCTGGAGGCTGCGGTGCCTGCTTCTTCGGTGCGCAATTCGTCGCCCACCTTGGCCCCATCCAGCCAAATATCCTCACCCATAAAGCGGATATCGACTTGCCCGGCCAGTTCCGCCAGTCTGATTTCATCATCCAGGCCGATGCCGCGTTTTCGGGCAGCCAAGCCCAATAAACGGTACAGGGCTCCGCTGTCGAGATAATGCATGCCCAGCGACCTCGCCACGCGCTGCGCCACCGTGCCCTTGCCGGAGGCGGAGGGGCCGTCTATGGCAATCACCGGCACGGCCTGCGTCACTTTGGCAAACGCGGCGAAATATTCAGGGAAGGTCTTGGCGACGCACTTCGGATCGTTGATGCGAATACCTGCTCCGCCAAAGGCTGCCAGCGAGAAACACATCGCCATGCGGTGGTCGTCGTAAGTGTCGATACCGGATTGAGGATCAAGGATCGAGGATCGAGAAGCTGGTGGCGTGATGCGGATATAGTCTGCGCCCTCTTCTACCGTCGCACCCGCCTTGCGCAGCTCGGTCGCCATGGCTGCGATGCGGTCGGTCTCTTTCACACGCCAGCTGGCGATGTTGCGCAGCGTGGTCGTGCCGTCGGCGAACAGAGCCGCAACGGCCAGCGTCATTGCCGCATCGGGAATATGGTTGCAGTCGAGGTCGATGGCTTTGAGCTTGCCATCCGCTGGCCCGCTGGCTTCCATCCAGTTCTCGCCCATGCTGACGTGCACGCCCATCTTGGCCAGTTCTTCGGCAAAGCGCACGTCGCCCTGTACGCTGTTCTGGCCCACCCCTTCGACGCGAAGCGGCCCGCCGCCGATTGCACCTGCCGCGAGAAAATACGAGGCGGACGAAGCATCGCCCTCGACATATATCTCTTTGGGCGACGCATAATGCTGGCCGCCGAACACCACAAAGCTGCGCCACTCATGCCGCTCCACTCGCACACCAAAACGCGCCATCATCGCCAGCGTGATCTCGATGTACGGCTTGGAAATCAGGTCGCCGACCACCTCGACTCTCACCGTCTGTCCTGCCAATGGCAACGCCATCAACAAACCCGTCAGGAACTGGCTCGATACATCGCCGCGTACTTCCACAATATCGCCAGCCAATTTCGCCGGAGAAATCTGCAACGGCGGAAAGCCCTCGTTGCCCAGATAGCGAATGTCCGCGCCGAGTTGGCGCAAGGCATCGACCAGGTCACCGATGGGCCGCTCGTGCATGCGTGGCACACCGGATAATTCATAGCTGCCGCCAGCCAACGCCAACGCCGCCGTCAGTGGACGAAAAGCGGTGCCCGCATTGCCAAGGAACAATTTGGCTTCCTTGTTCGGGAAATTCCCGCCGCAACCCGTGATGCGATAGGCGTTATCGCCGAGCGACTCCACCTGCACGCCCAATATGCGCAAGGCATCCAGCATGCGCTCGGTATCGTCGGAATGCAGCAGGTCGCGCACTGTCGTCGTGCCTTCGGCCAGCGCCGCCAGCAACAACACGCGATTGGAAATACTTTTGGAACCGGGCAGACGCACGGTGCCGCGCGCAGACAACAAAGGAGGGAGATCAATAGATTCGTGCTGAGTCATACTCTAAGAAGTGTAGTTATTGTTGCGTCCAGCCGCTGCGCACCTTGCGCGCCTCGCTGAAAATCTCTTCCAGTTTGGCGGCATCGCTGTTTTCGAGCGCCTCATATACGACATAAAGCTCATCCGCGTAGCGCTTCACTTCTTTCAGCAAAGCCTCCCGATTGGCCAGGCTGATGTCGCGCCACATCTCCGGGCTGCTGGCCGCGATGCGGGTGAAGTCGCGGAAGCCGCTGGCGGCGAAGGACAGCAATTGGTCGCGGTTGTCGCGTTGCGCCAGGTCATGCACCAGCGCAAACGACAGCAGGTGCGGCAGATGGCTCACGGCGGCGAATACTTCGTCGTGCTGTTGCGGCGTCAGCTCGCTCACCACCGCGCCGCATGATTGCCAGGCTTTGCGGATGCGTGCCACCGCTTCTTTCGAATTCTCCGGCAACGGCGTCAACACGACCTTCTTGCCCTGATACAGGTCGGTCTGCGCCGCGGAGGCGCCGCTTTTCTCGGCTCCGGCGATCGGGTGTGCGGGGACGAATTGCGAGATCCTGTCGCCCAGGTTGGCGCGGGCCGCGGCAACCACGTCGCTCTTGGTGCTACCGCCATCGGTGACCAGCGTGTCGGCTCCGAGATATGGTGCGATACGCACAAAGATATCCGCCATCTGTGCCACGGGCGTGGCCAGCAGAACAATGTCCGCATCGCACACTTCTTGCGCCACATCGCTGCCGATGCGATCAAGGATGCCGAGCTGCCTGGCTTCTTCCAGCGTCGCCGAGCTGCGCCCGAAACCGATCACTTCGCCTGCGGCCCCTGCCTTGCGCAACGCCAGGGAGAACGACCCGCCAATCAATCCTGCGCCAAAGATGACGACTTTTCGAAAAGCGGGCCGCATGACTTACAGCGTCCGCCCGATCGCCCCGGCGATTGCACCCAGCGTACCCATCAGCTTCTTCAGCTCGCCCGGTGTCAGTGCCTGGTCCGCATCGCACCATGCGTCGCACGGGCTGGGGTGCATCTCGACCAGAAGGCCGTCCGCACCGGCGGCGATGGCGGCCTGCGACAGTGCCGGCACCATCCACGCCTTGCCGCCCGCATGCGACGGATCGACGATCACCGGCAAGTGGGTCTCTTTCTTCAAGACAGGGATAGCCGTCACGTCCAGGACGTTGCGGTACGCAGTCTCGAAAGTGCGGATGCCGCGCTCGCAGAAAATGATGTTGTGGTTGCCGCGTGCAGCGATGTACTCGGCCGCCATCAGCCATTCCGAAATCGTCGCCGACATGCCGCGCT
>JAJXTT010000114.1 GCA_021783525.1 Pseudomonadota bacterium | reverse complement strand
GGGTGACGAGCGGAAAGATCGTTCTCACCATCGCGGGATTGATGGTTGGCGCGTCGATAGGACGCGAGGGGCCATCCGTCCAGATCGGTGCGTCCATCATGCACAGCCTGGGCAAGTTTGCGCGCTTTCCGAAGCACGATCTCGACAAAGGCCTGATCCTTGCAGGCGCCGCAGCCGGGGTCGCAGCGGCGTTCAATACCCCGCTGGCCGGAATCGTGTTCGCCATTGAGGAAATGAGCCGATCCTTCGAGGAGCACAACAGTTCAACCATACTCATGACCGTGATCATCGCCGGCATTACCTCGCTTGCGCTGCTCGGGAATTACTCCTATTTCGGGCACACTTCGCAATCGCTCGCCTTCGGCAGCGAGTGGGGAATGGTTGTCGTTTGCGGCATCGCGGGCGGGTTGCTGGGCGGCGTGTTCAGCCGCACGCTGATCGAAATCAACAAAGGATTGGCAGGAAGGATCGGGGCATGGATGCGGGCACAGCCGATTGCCTTTGCAGCACTATGCGGGCTGCTTCTCGCGCTGGTGGGAATGGCGTCCGGCAATACGACTTACGGCGGCGGTTACAGCGAGGCGAAATCGCTCATCGATGGCAGTACCGTACTGCCAGAGAGTTACGGACTATTGAAGATGGCGGCGACGGCAATTTCCTACGTCAGCGGAATGCCCGGAGGACTCATGGCGCCCACACTTTCCGCGGGCGCCGGATTCGGCGCCAATATCGCGCACCTGTTCACCTCGGTACCGGCCGGAGCAGTGATCATAATAGGAATGGTTGCCTACTTTTCGGGAGTCACCCAGGCCCCCATCACCGCGTTCGTCATCGTCATGGAAATGACAGACAACCACGAAATGATATTGCCCTTGATGGCGGCAGCGTTCATTGCAAAGCTCAGCTCGCAGGTGGTGTGCCCGGCGCCGCTATTTCACACGCTTGCCCGGAATCTGATTGGCAAACGCTAAGGGCACTGCATCCGCTGCCAGAACTCACTTGTCGGCCTGGTCCTGCAATTGATCGACGACTATCCCTCTCTCCCCCGATACTTCCCGAATTGCGCTCAACAGGCTGTCTTCAAGTGCCTTGCTGCGCTCGTCGCTGACCAGGAAGTCCTTGAGCAGGTCTTTTGCATTGGCTTTGATGGTTTCAAGGTGCTTTGCAGCATCGCCTGACACCGGCTGCACCCCGATGAAATGGATCATTCCTTCACGAACGATGATCGCCAGCAGGTAGACATCACCGTGGGCAGTCGCCACTTGCCTGTCGCCGACCGCAAAGAATTGCCTGGCGTTGCCATGCTGTGTCGAAACACCGGACTTCGCCAGCCTGTCGATGATCGCTTCAATGAAGGGTTGAGCCAGGTTCAATTTTGGCGCGAGCGTGATCTTGTACTGACCCGGTCGTTCGATCACCAACTGACTCTCCAGGGGAGGAGTTTTGCCGGGACGGAAGAAGATCAGGAACAAGACGCAAAGCGTAATCAGCGTGAGGGTTTCTATCATTTTAAGTGCCACCAATCGTGATGAATCGATATTTTATCCGCCTGACCGAAGCTGTGCGCAGCATTGCCAGTCATGATTTCTGGAAACCGGAAACCCGTATCACTCCAACTACATCGACCAGAGCGCCTGCAACAATTCGAAACGCAATTGGCAATCTTATAACTCATCGAACCACCGCTCGGATTTCATGCCGACCATTTTATCGTCGCGATCGAAGCAAAAAACGGTCGTCGTGACCATTACCATCGGGACCGGCAGGATCGGGATCCTCGCGCTTTCATCAATTGCGATCCGGGTGACGACAGGCGGACCGTCGATTCCACAATAGGCAGAGCCTGGAAAGTCGTACGTCGGTATCTGGAACGCTCTTTCGACCTCCCGGGCACTTGCGCCGATGGATATCTGTCCGCGAACTCGCTGGCTGACAAAGTACGGGTGAAACCAGAGCCACGACCCGCACAGGAAAGCGATGTAAAGGCCGCTAAGCACAAGCACTTTGCGTCTCCCCTCGTCCATCACCGGGCCACCGTCGCGGATTGCCGCACTTTCATAAAAGAATGAATCCGGGAACGCCGCAGGAGGGAAACCCGGCCGAACCGTGAGTCTGCATTCGACCCGGCCAAAGCCGGGCTCCTTTTAACTCCGGCCGGCGATGCAGCCACTATTGCTAGTCAAGCTTGTGCGCGAAATCGACCCGGCGATTCTCTTTCCAGCATTTCTCTTCGTGGCACGCGAGGCGCGGATGACCTTTCCCGAAGCTCACGGTCCTGATCTGGGAGGCCGGCACACCCAAGTGTTCCAGGCTTTTCAGGACAGCCAATGCACGCCTGTTTCCCAGAGCCAGATTGTATTTCTCGCTCCCGCGCTCGTCCGCGTTGCCTTCCAGCGTGACCACGTCATTCTTGTGCGCCTTGATGAAACTGGCCTGCTTCTGAATCGCATCCTGAAACTCCGGCTTTACGGCATACTTGTCGAAGTCAAAATAGACGCTTTCCTTTTGAAGCTCCTGCAATTCGGACGCAAGCTTGCTCGCAGCCAGTTCGGCTGGCGTTGCCGAAGCCGTCGCCGGGCTGGCGGTCGTTTGCGGCGCGGCTTGCGGTGCGGCCGCCGTATCGGCCTTGTGCGTGGACGAACATGCGGCTACCAGTAATGAAGCCAGAACGAATGCGATTTTTTTCATGATATATTTCCTTACCGAAGATTTAACAAACAAAAACCAACCAAAACCCGCCAAAGCACTGCCTTAAACGCTTCGGAGTGAATCAAGTTGACATGAATACATATGATATAAATGTTTTTTCCGGAAGATACGATCCCGAACCGGTCTGCGCGATTCCCGGAAAGGGGCACTGAATTGGCCAAGCGCAACAAAAGCCAGCTTTCGGTTCAGGTGCTTAAGAAATTCCGCATCATCTTTGGCTCTGTTCGCCAGCATTTTCGCGAAGTGGAGGAAAGTTGCGGGGTCACAGGTTCGCAATTGTGGATATTGCAGGAGGTGGCGAGGACGCCAGATATCGGCGTCTCCGAACTGGCCGAGCGCCTTTCCATACACCAGTCGACCTGCAGCCAGCTTGTCGAGAAGCTTGTCGCGCACGGCCTGGTGATCAAGGAGCGAAGCAAGGAAGACCAGAGGCGAGTTGGTTTGCGCCTGACTGACGCTGCCTCAAAAATACTGAAAAATGCACCGGGGCCCGCTGAAGGAATACTGCCGGAAGCGCTGCAGGGGCTATCCGAATCGGCTTTGCTTGCCTTGGACAGGTCCCTGGTCGAAGTCATCGGACAATTGAGCATCAAGGATGACAAGCTTGCCGACAAGCCCCTGTCTGACCTGTAACGCAGCGGATTCAACCAGTCTCGCGTTGACCCCCGCCAGCCAAACCGGGAGCCGGCAACCGCCAGCGCCGCTCGTCTTATTTCTTTCCCGCGCCCAACGCCTGGAAGAAGCGCGGAGCGAGTTCGGGTTGATTGTCAAACCTGGCGAATTGGCCCGTCATCTCCTTGTCGAGCAGACTCAGGCGATCCGCCAGCGCGGGATGAGTCTTGAACATCAACGCCACGCTGGAATCGCTGGGATTGATCGATTGCAGCGTCTGTAGCACCGCGGGCAATCCGTAAGGGTCGTAGCCTCCCCGCGCGGCGATCACCACCCCCATGCGGTCGGCCTCGAACTCGTCGCTCTTGTCCAGGCCGCGCGCATAGACCTCCGTTCCCGCGCTGACCAGCTTGTTCAGCGCGGGATTGGCGCCTTTGCCCTTCAGCGCCTCGTTCGCAAGGTCGGACAGCAACTCGGTTCGTGCCCCCTTTTTGATCGCCTGAAGATGATGCTTACGCAATACATGCGATATCTCGTGCGCCAGCACGCCGGCAAGCTCCGCTTCACTGTTCATTTGCGCCAGCAGTCCCTTGGTAATGAACACATAGCCGCCGGGGGCGGCGAAGGCGTTCACGTCGTTGTCGTCCAGCACGCCGAATTGCCAGGGCAGATCGGGACGTTCCGTTTGCAGGGTGAGCCAGCGCCCTACGCGGTTCACATATTGCTGTGCCGCAGGATTGTCCAACAGGGGGGCCGCTCCCAGCAGATTGCTGGCGATCCCCTCGCCCAGCGCGATCTCCTGCGGTTCATCGATGTCGGTATTGGCTTTCTGAACTTTCTGCACGGTATCGACCGCCTTTTGCCAGTCGATGCTGCCCAGATCGAATGCCGCAGCGGGCAGCGCCGAAGACAGCAGGCACAACAAGACCATCGTCCGATTCGTTCTCATCATTGGCCTCCACTCAGATAATCCATGCTCTGCGCATGCAACTTTCCCGCAGCAGCGAAACGCTGCGCTTCCTGGCGGTTCACGGCATAGCGTTTCGCGGCCTGCAATTCCTGCGGGTTGGGCTTTGTGTTCTTCAATTGCTCCTCCGACAGTCCGCGTATCCCCGTGGTCACCGTGCTGCTGCTCCTGCCGGTGGAAGCGACATTGAACAGGGCGCTCAGGCCGTTGTCTCCGCGCCTGCTCTGGTCGTTCGCTTCCAGCTGCAGGTTCAGCATCCTCACCCAGCCGCTGAAGGAGACCGATTTGACATGGGTCCAGCCCGCCTGCCGCCCCAGCACTTCGACTTTGCTGCGGGGGGGCAGCGATGTCAGCGTCTGCGCGTCGGTGTAGGGTTTTGCTTTCAGTTCGCTCGCGCGTATCGTGTAGGCGTATCCGACAGCCCACGCTGCCGGCGCGAAGCCCAGCAGCAGACATAATGCAAAGACGTTCCTCATCATCAAGCTCCTTCCTTTTCGACCGGCGCAAACAGTTCCACTTCCTGCTCGCGCCCCTTGACCTTAAACGACCCGAATGACTTGAATTCGAACGCGTCGCCACAGGCTTCCATCGTCTCGCGCGAGACCAGGATGCGCGACACCCCCTTGGTCAGCCCCTCGATGCGGCTGCCGAGGTTCACGGTGTCGCCGATCGCGGTATATTCGCGACGCTGTTCGGAACCGATCAGCCCGACCACGGCCGGACCGGTATGGATGCCGATGCCCACATCGAAGTTCGCATCTTCCTCGCCCAACTCCTTCTTGAACCGTTGCAACACCCGGCCCATCTCGATCGCCGCTTCCACCGCATGGCGTGCATGGTCCGGATCGTCCAGCGGAGCACCCCAGAACGCCATGATGGCATCGCCGATGAACTTGTCCAGCGAACCGCCGTGACGGAACACCACCTCGACCTGCAGCGTGAAATAGCGATTGAGCAGATCGACCACCTGTTGCGGCGTGCGCTTTTCCGACAAGGTGGTGAAGCCGCGTATGTCGGAAAACAGGATGGTGATCTGGCGGCTCTCGCCGGCACGGCTCAGGCCGCCATGTGAGACCAGCTCTTTGACCACGTGCGGGTTGACGAAGCGGCTGAACATCCGCACCGCCTGCTCCCGCGATTGGCGTTCCACCAGGTACTCGCGCAGGGCAAAGGCAAAATAGCACGCCCACGCCAGCATCAGCGGGGACAGCACCGGCAGCAGGTACAGCCGGGCCACCGCAAGATAACTGACGAGCAGCGCCAGCAGGCTGGTCGAGAGCAGGGCGACACCCACCTTGATCGCATTCATGCCGCGCAGGAAGGCGATGTTCAGCAAGGCCAGCAACAGGAACGTCAGGTACAGGGCGAAGTCGCCGAGCGTACGGTGCATCATGCGCTGGTTTTTCAGGTCGTCGATGGCAGTCGCCAATATCTCCATGCCGGGATAGAGACTGGCCATCGGCGTCACGCGCACATCGTGCAGGCCGGTTGCCGCCGTACCGATGATGACGATCTTGTCTTTCAATTCGTCGGCGGGGCGCCGCGCATGCTCGCGATTGAAATCCTCGTACAGATCGACATAGGGGATATGCTTGAACGCACCCGGCTCCCCGCGCCAAGCCAGCACCATATCTGTCTGTTTCGGGACCACATAGCCCAGGTCCCGCGCCACTCTCGCCGGCAATGACGGAATGAGCCAACCGTACGCGTCGGTATAAAGCTGGTAGCGCCGCCCCACGCCGTCGGAATCCTCCTCGAAATTGATGGTGCCCGTGCGCCAGTACGCCGGATCCACGGCCAGGGGCGGCAACACGGCGATGCGAGCACCGTCGTCGGCATGTTCCGTGCGCAGCAAACCGAGCATGGCCGCCACTTGCGCAGCGGGAGCGCCCTGTTTGTCCAGTTCCGCATCGCGCCTCACCATCGGGAAATACACGTTGCTCAATCCCTGCAGGGAGCGATTGAACTCGCGGTCGCTATCCGGCCTGAATTCGTCGCGTTCGCTGAACAGGATATCGAACACGATCGCCCTGGGTT
>JAJXTT010000113.1 GCA_021783525.1 Pseudomonadota bacterium | reverse complement strand
CGTAGTCTGCTATTTTGAAGCCATTGGAAGAAACGAGCTGCAGTTCGACGATGTTCCCGTTGGCCTTCGCCCATTCGTTGAACAGCGCATCGATACTCTGGTAATTGGCGTGATTCAGTTCCGAGGCAAGAACGGATGTGATCAGCTGCAACTGCTGCGATGCCGACGTCTGTGCAAGCTTCAGGTCATCGGAGAATTTATTGTCCAGGAAGATGATAGAGACGGTGCCCAGCGCCGCCAGAAAGGCAAAAAGAAAGAGCCATGCCGATTTTTCAAGATATGTCTTTGGATTCATCAAGGGTCAATGTGGTCGGGGGGCGGATTCTGATTTCATCAACACGCGCAGCTTGTTGTAGTCGCTATCTTTGGCGGGCACCAACGCGGTCATCTGGGGATGAATTCCTGTCATGATGGCTTTGCCTTCGGGCAACTCGTTCAATTTCAGGAACAGGTCGCGCAGCTTTGCCACCAAGGGGGCAGGAAGCCTGGCATTTGCGACAAATACGTGGTCGGCGACCAGCGGCAACTCGGCTAAAGCGCGCAAACCTTTGGGTTCATATTCCCGGAACACTTCGCTTTTGACAGCCCCGGCATCGCAGCTTCCGGCAAGCACCGCCAGTGCGACATTCTTGTGCCCCTCCAGGGACTTGTAACTGCCGAGCCTTTTCAATGGGACGCCCGCACCTTCCAGCATGCGTTGGGGCAATATATAACTCATGGTGGAGTTGATATCGCCGAACAGGAAACATTTTCCCTTGAGGTCGGCGAGAGTACGAAGAGGGCTGTCTTGCCGGACAATGATCTCGCCCCGCAGGTAGGGATTCCCGGCTATCACTTGCCGCGCCAGTAGCGGCTTCTTGCCGAACTTCGCCACCATTTCCACATAGGGGGCAGGTCCCATGTAGGCAATATCGATGGTGTCGTCGCCTGTCGCGTTGATGTGTTCGTTGTAGGTGCGGCCAACGCGCACCTCAACCGGGCGGCCGATGTGGCGGGAAAGATAATCGGCAAGGGGGGTAAAGCGGGTGATGATTTCGTCGTGAGGCAGATAGGGATGTACGCCGAGAATGAGCGGTGCCTGCCCGGCAGGCAGATCTGCAGCCGCCACGCTCGCCGAGTTTACGAGAACGCAAACGGCCAGCAGAAGCATTCTGGCTAGATCATGCATACTCCCCCTTTATGTCTAGAGAACCGCCAATCCCGGTATCTGCAAGACGTTGTACTGTATATAGATATTACTTTAACCGATTTACCGGGTTTGTGACCATATCCAGCGCGATTGCCTCGGCCACTTCGATGCCGTCCACCGCGGCGGAAAGAATGCCGCCCGCATATCCCGCACCTTCCCCCGCCGGGTAAAGCCCTCTGGTGTTGACGCTCTGGAAATTCTCGCCACGCCTGATGCGTACCGGCGAGGAAGTCCGCGTTTCCACACCCGTCAGCACCGCATCCTCCATGGCAAAGCCTTTGATCTGCTTTTCGAACGCGGGCAGTGCTTCGCGGATGGCGGCGATGGCGTAATCGGGCAGCGCGGTGGAAAGGTCGGTGGGCGTTACGCCCGGAGTGTAGGAAGGCACGACTTCGCCGAGGTGGTCGGAAGGATGGCCCGCCAGGAAATCGCCAACACGCTGCCCCGGCGCGCAATAGTTCTTGCCCCCCAGTTCGAATGCACGGGCTTCCCATTTGCGCTGGAATTCGACACCCGCGAGGACATCTCCCGGATAGTCTTCCGGCGTGATGCCCACGACAATGCCGCTGTTGGCATTGCGCTCGTTGCGGGAGTACTGGCTCATGCCGTTGGTCACCACGCGGCCTTCCTCGGAGGTCGCCGCGACCACCGTGCCGCCCGGGCACATGCAGAAGCTGTAGACCGAACGGCCGTTGCTGGCATGATGCACCAGCTTGTAATCGGCCGCGCCCAGCAGGGGGTTGCCGGCGTTGGAGCCCAGGCGGGCGCGGTCAATGACCGACTGCGGATGCTCGATGCGGAAACCGATGGAAAAAGGCTTGGCTTCCATGTAGACGCCGCGCCTGTGCAGCATCCCGAAGGTGTCGCGCGCGCTGTGGCCGACCGCAAGCACGACATGGCCGGTCGCGATGCGCTCGCCGTTCGCCAGCACCACGCCGCGCACCTGCCCGTTCTCGATCTCGATGTCTTCCACGCGGCTCTGGAACCGTATCTCCGCGCCCAGTCTTACCATTTCATGCCGCATCTCTTCCACCATGCCCACCAGTCGGAAGGTGCCGATGTGCGGCTTGCTCACGTACATGATCTCTTCCGGCGCGCCCGCTTTCACGAATTCGGTGAGCACCTTGCGCCCGTAGAACTTCGGGTCCTTGATCTGGCTGTGCAATTTGCCGTCGGAGAAGGTGCCGGCACCGCCTTCGCCGAACTGGACGTTCGATTCGGGATCGAGCTTGCCCTTGCGCCACAGGCCCCAGGTGTCTTTCGTCCGTTCACGCACTTCCTTGCCGCGCTCCAGGATGATCGGACGAAACCCCATCTGCGCCAGCAGCAATCCCGCGAAGATGCCGCACGGCCCGGTGCCGATGACGATCGGGCGTTCGCCCAGGCCTTGCGGGGCCTGTGCCACGAAGCGGTAACTCATGTCCGGAGCGACGGCGACATGCGGGATGTTCTTCTTCAGCAGGGCGCCCTCGTTCTTCACCTCCGCATCGACGGTATAGACCAGGACGATGGCATTCCTTTTGCGCGCGTCGTAACCGCGCCGGAAGATCGTGTACTTGAGCAATTCGGATGCGGCGATGCCCAGTCGCTTCAGAATGGCGCCGGATAAAGCATCTGCGGGATGTTCGAGAGGGAGTCTGATTTCGGTCAGGCGTAGCATCCTGCTATTCTACCCGATGAGAACTGCGCTATCCTCACACCCTTCGGTTTCGAGGCTCATATGGCAAAGGCAAAAACGGTTTACAGCTGCACCGAATGCGGTGCTCAGTCCCCAAAATGGCAGGGCCAATGTCCGGGCTGCGGCGAATGGAACACGCTGGTGGAAGTGGTGGCGGAAACCGCCGCAGCCGCAGGCAAGAACCGTTACAGCGCGCTGGCGGCCTCGGGCAAATTGCAGCAACTGGCCGAGGTGGAAGCTAGCGAGGTGTCGCGCACGCCGACCGGCATCGCCGAATTCGACCGCGTGCTGGGCGGCGGGCTGGTGGAAGGCGGGGTGGTGCTGATCGGCGGCGACCCGGGTATCGGTAAATCCACTCTGTTGTTGCAGGCATTGGCGCATCTTTCCGGCACGAAGAAAGTGCTGTACGTGAGCGGCGAAGAGTCGGCGCAGCAGATCGCGTTGCGTGCCAAGCGCCTTTCCCTGGACGCGCGCGAAGTGCACCTGCTGCCGGAGATCCAGCTTGAGAAGATTCAGGCCACGGTGGCGCACGAAAAGCCGGATGTGGTGGTGATCGACTCGATCCAGACCGTTTATTCCGAACAACTCACGTCCGCGCCCGGCTCGGTGGCGCAGGTGCGCGAATGTGCGGCGCAGCTCACACGCGTGGCCAAGAGCGCGGGGGTGACCATCATCCTGGTCGGCCACGTCACCAAGGAAGGCGCGCTGGCGGGTCCCAGAGTGCTGGAGCATATCGTCGATACCGTGCTGTATTTCGAGGGCGACACGCATTCCAGCTTCCGCCTGATCCGCGCGTTCAAGAACCGTTTCGGCGCGGTGAACGAGCTCGGCGTCTTCGCCATGACCGAAAAAGGACTGCGCGAAGTCAGCAACCCGTCCGCGCTTTTCCTCTCCCAGCACGGTGCGCAGGTGGCAGGCTCGTGCGTGATGGTCACGCAGGAAGGCACCCGGCCCTTGCTGGTGGAGATACAGGCGCTGCTTGACGACTCGCATTCGCCCACGCCGCGGCGATTGTCGCTGGGCCTGGAACAGAACCGGCTGGCGATGCTGCTGGCCGTGCTGCATCGTCACGCCGGTATTGCCTGTTTCGACCAGGACGTGTTCATCAATGCCGTGGGCGGCGTGAAAATCACGGAGCCGGGCGCGGACCTCGCCGTATTGCTCGCCATCGTTTCCAGCCTGCGCAACAGGCCTCTGCCGGAAAAGATGGTGGTGTTCGGCGAAGTGGGGCTGGCAGGCGAAGTGCGGCCGGTGCAGCGCGGGCAGGAACGGCTGAAGGAGGCCGCCAAACTCGGCTTCACGCACGCCATCATCCCCAAAGCGAACACGCCCAAGCACAAGATCGATGGCATGGAGATCATTGCGGTGGAACGCGTGGAAGATGCGGTGGCGAAAATGCGTTGATCAGTTGTTGCACGCTCCCGAACGCGGTACGCTGTTCCGGGAATAATCGAGCCTGAAACCTGCCATTGATCTGTACCCTCTCATTTCAACCAGACACCACATGAAAGCGGATTTGATGCTACACAACCATACACATGACCACAGCGGGCACTCGCATGAAGGGCATCACCATCATCATGGCGATCCGAACAACTACGGCCGTGCTTTCGTGATCGCGATCGCGCTGAATACCGCCTTCGTGGCGGTCGAGTTCGCCTATGGCATCATTGCCCACTCCACTGCACTCATGGCGGATGCCGGCCACAATCTTTCCGACGTGCTGGGCCTGTTGCTGGCATTGGGGGCGGCGATCCTTGCGCGCAGGACGCCGAGCGGGCGGTTTACCTACGGGCTGCGCAGCACGTCGATCCTGGCCGCGCTGACCAATGCCATGTTCCTGATGGTGGCCTGCGGGGGGATCGCGTGGGAGGCCATACAGCGCTTCTCCGAACCGCATGTCGTCGCCGGACTGACGGTCTCGCTGGTGGCAGTTGTCGGCATCGGCGTCAACGGTGTGTCGGCATGGCTGTTCGTCAAGGGAAGCAAGGGCGACCTGAACGTGCGCGGTGCTTACCTGCACATGATGGCCGATGCGGCCGTTTCGCTGGGTGTCGCCGTTGCGGGCGTGGCGATGTTGTATACCGGCTGGTACTGGCTTGATCCGGCGGTCAGCCTGGTGATCGTGGCAGTCATTGTGATCGGCACCTGGGGGCTGCTGCGCGAGTCGCTGCAACTGGCGTTGAACGCGATCCCCGCGCACATCGACGCGGCCGCGCTGGAAGACTACCTGCGCCAGCGACCCGGAGTCGCCGATGTCCACGATCTGCATATCTGGGGCATGAGCACGACCGAGAGCGCGCTGACCGTCCACCTGGTGATGCCGGGAGGTTATCCGGGCGATGCTTTCATGGACGATATCATGTGCACGCTCAGGGAAAGATTCTCCATCCACCACAGCACGCTGCAGGTGGAACAGGGAACGACGGACCATACCTGTGTACTGCACCCGGCGGAGACGGCATCGACGCATATCCATTGAGGCGGAAAGAATGGTAAAGACTCGTCTGGAAGCATTCAGCGACGGCGTGCTCGCCGTCATCATCACCATCATGGTGCTGGAGATGAAAGTGCCTCACGGTTCCGACTGGCAGGCCCTGCAACCCTTGCTGCCGGTCTTCCTGAGTTACATCCTCAGCTTCGTTTACGTCGGCATCTACTGGAACAACCATCACCACATGCTGCACACGTTGCGGCGCGTGAATGGCAGCATCCTGTGGGCCAATCTGCATCTGCTGTTCTGGCTGTCGCTGGTGCCTTTCGTGACGGGATGGATGGGAGAGAACCATTTTTCAGCGCTGCCTACCGCGTTGTACGGGGTAGTGCTGTTCATGGCCGCGCTGTCCTACATGATCTTGCAGAAGCGCATCATCCTGGCCGAAGGCGGCAGGGAATCCCTGCTGGCCAAAGCGGTGGAGCGCGACTGGAAGGGCAAGCTGTCGCAAGTCCTGTATGCCGTCGCGATTCCGTCGGCCTTCTGGTACCAATGGCTCGCGGACGGGTTGTATCTGCTGGTTGCCATCATCTGGCTGGTGCCGGACCGACGTATCGAAAAGGTATTGGAGGAATAGCGGTCCGGATGGTCTTGTTCTCGTGTCGGTGTCACCATGAATCCTGGTGCAGTTATCCGGAGGTGCCATGAAGAAGCTGAAAAATGAAGCAGCATTGTTCAAGGAAGCGTTCCATGCCGGGGTCAAGTATGCCGAAGGGCGCGGCGTGGTCGAGTTCGAACCGAACGACTCGGCAAGCGAAAAACTCCTGTATATCTATAGACTGCTGGTCCACGACAAGGTCATTCAACCCTTGCCGGAAGACCAGGTGGCCGAAAAGACCCTGCGCCACAAACTTGCGATCTGGTACTCAAGGCAACTGCCCAAGGATCACCCGCTATTGAAGTAAAAGTGCGGATGTTGAATGACCTATCCCAAAAAATTAATCGAGCTTGAGCTAACCCGGCTTTCCCGGACGGTTTATTTGGGTACATCTGCTTGCTGTTCAAATTGTACAGGGCTGAGGTATCCCAAAGTCTGATGTCTGCGCTGTCGATTG
>JAJXTT010000112.1 GCA_021783525.1 Pseudomonadota bacterium | reverse complement strand
GGTGTCGAAGTAGTCCAGCTTGGTTCCGGCCAAAGGCTTACGGTATTGGGTATTCATAATGTCCTTCTGTGAGAACGTGTACGAGCTGTATGCCAAGAAAAACTTGTTTTCCAGAAACTGTAGGGTGGGCGCGCTTCATGTGCCCACGCTGTTGCAGCTTCGGCACCACGTGGGCACAAAAATCCTTCCTACCCTACCAAATTAACGCTTCTCGATGGGCACCCAGGACATGTTATCCGGCCCGATGTAATTCGCGCTCGGGCGGATGATCTTGCCGTCGGCGCGTTGCTCGATCACGTGTGCACCCCAGCCGGTAGTGCGCGAGATCACGAACAGCGGCGTGAACATGGTGGTGGGCACACCCATCATCGCGTACGACACGGCCGAGAACCAGTCGAGGTTGGGGAACATCTTCTTGGTTTCCCACATCACGCTTTCCAGGCGCGCTGCGATGTCGAACAGGCGCATGTCGCCTTTTTCTTCGGACAGCTGCTTCGCCACGCGCTTGATCACTTCGTTGCGCGGGTCGGAGATCGTGTAGACCGGATGGCCGAAACCGATGACGATCTCCTTGCGCTCCACGCGGGCGCGGATGTCGGCTTCGGCCTCATCGGCGTTCTTGTAGCGGTTCTGGATGCGGAACGCTTCTTCGTTGGCGCCGCCGTGCTTCGGACCGCGCAACGCGCCGATCGCACCGGTGATGCAGGAATACAGATCGGAGTTGGTACCCGCGATCACGCGTGCGGTGAAGGTGGAAGCGTTGAACTCATGTTCCGCGTACAGGATCAGCGAGGTGTGCATCGCGCGCACCCAGGAATCCTTGGGTTTCTTGCCGTGCAGCAGGTGCAGGAAGTGGCCGCCGATGGAGTCGTCGTCTGTCTCCACATCGATACGCTTGCCGCTGTTGGCGAAATGGAACCAGTAAACCAGCATGGAGCCGAAGCTGGCCATCAGGCGGTCGAGCAGTTCACGTGTCGTGGCAGGGTCGTGTGCTTCGGGTTCTTGCTCAACAGTGCCGAGTACGGAACAGCCGGTGCGCATCACGTCCATCGGATGTGCATTCACGGGAATCGCTTCCAGTGCCTGCTTCACGGCCGGGGGCAAACCGCGCAGTGTTTTGAGTTTCTTCTTGTAGGCGGCCAGTTGGGCGGCGGTGGGCAAAGCTTCGTGGATCAGCAGATAGGCGATCTCTTCGAACTCGGCTGTTTCAGCGAAATCAAGAATGTCATAACCGCGATAGTGCAGGTCGTTGCCGGTACGGCCGACTGTACAGATTGCCGTATTGCCGGCAACAGTGCCGGAAAGGGCCACGGATTTTTTTGGCTTTGGTAATACGCTTGCTCCCGTCATGTTGCTCTCCTTGAAGTTGAAAATATCCTGCTTTCGTTTGGCTTGCGCCGTGTTTGTTTGTGCTGCCGTCTGTTATTCAGTACCTTTTTCGGCGAACAGGCGGTCGAGCTGCTGCTCGTATGCGTGATAGCCGAGATAATCGTAGAGCTCCATGCGCGACTGCATCTCGCCCAGGACGTTCTGTTGCGTGCCATCGGCGAGGATGTGCTGGTATACGTTCAGCGCGGCCTTGCTCATCGCGCGGTAGGCCGACAGCGGATACAGCACCAGCTTGACGCCCACCCCGTTCAACTGTTCGGTCGTGAACAGCGGTGTCGCGCCGAATTCGGTGATGTTCGCCAGCACCGGCACGCGCACGGCGCGGGTGAACTTCGCATATTGCTCCAGCGTGGTCATCGCTTCCGGGAAGATCATGTCGGCACCCGCTTCTGCACACGCCTGAGCGCGGTCGATGGCCGATTGCATGCCTTCCACGGCCAGCGCGTCGGTGCGCGCCATGATGACGAAGCTCTCGTCCGTGCGTGCGTCCACGGCCGCCTTGACCCGGTCGACCATCTCGCCCTGGCTGACGATGGCCTTGTTCGGACGGTGGCCGCAACGCTTCTGCATCACCTGGTCTTCGATATGGAATCCGGCGGCACCGGCCTGGGCGATCTCGCGCGTGGCGCGGGCGATGTTGAAGGCGCCGCCCCAGCCGGTATCGATGTCTACCAGCAGCGGCAGGTCGCTCGCGGCGGTGATGCGGCGCGTGTCCTCGCACACGTCATGCAATGTGGTGATGCCCAGATCGGGAATGCCCAGCGATGATGCGGCGACGCCGCCGCCGGACAGATAGAGCGCCTTGTGCCCGGTCTTCTGCGCCAGGATGGCACAGTAGGCAGTGACGGCGCCCACGACCTGCAGGGGGTGATTTTCCTGAACCGCAAGGCGCAGTTTCTGGCCGGGTGTGTTTGTTGTTTTCATTTTCTGGTTCCTCAGTTTTTAGCTATCGGGAAAGACATGGATAGGGCGGCGAACCTTTGGCCATGTTCGGGATTAAAGGCATTGTCGAACCACGGGCTGCGCCTGCCATACCTTGTACTGCGCGCCGTTCCTTCCTTCGACAGGCTCAGGACGAACGGGATTGATGGTGGGCATGGACTCAAGAAACAAACTCATGCTGCCTTCTCCTCTTTATCGATCATTTCACTGATGCTGCGCCAGGCGCCCTGGATGTGGCGGCGCATCAGCATCTCGGCCAGTTCGCCGTCGCGGTTTGCCAGCGCCTCCACGATCTGGCGATGCTGAAGCAGGGCGGGGCGCGTACGCTGGGCGTTGCGGCTGGTGCGGTAACGGCACATGCGCAGCAATTGATATTGTTCGCTGCCGAGCAGGTGCATCAGCATCTCGTTGCGGCTGCCGCGCACGATCTGGTAGTGGAAGTCGAGGTCGCCTTCGCTCTGCGAATAGACCTTGCCGCCATCCTGCTTGATCTGCTCTTCGTGTTTGTCGAGCAGCGCACTCAATTGTGCGATCTCTTCGTCGGTCATCTGCGAAGCGGCAATGTGGCAGGCCATGCCTTCCAGCGCTTCGCGTACCGCATAGAGATCGGAGAGGGTCTTGCGGTCGAGTACCACGACGCGCGCGCCGGCGTTCGGGATGCGCTTGACCAGTTGCATCCCTTCGAGATGGCGCAAGGCCTCGCGCAGCGGGCCGCGCCCCATGCCGAAGCGCTCGGCCAGTTCCGCCTCGTTCAGCTTCTGGCCCTGGGCCAGCTCGCCGGTGACGATGCTGTGCGCCAGACGGTGCGCCGCAACGTCAGCGAGTGTGCCTTGTTCTGGTTCCTTGAGTAGCATCGAAAATCTCCGATTGTCGACAATCCGAGCGAATACTAGCACTGAAAGCCACAAAAAGTGCAAATATTTTTCAATTATGTCGACAAGACTGCCGGTGTATAGGGGATTTCCGTTCTGGGCAAGGCGAACGATAGGGTCTTTGTTGCTGATAAAAAAGGCGAAAAAAAGCCGACCCGGAGGTCGGCAGGTTAGGAGAACAGCAAATCTACGCAGCCGCGGCCTGCCCGATCACTGCGCCGAGCAAGTCCAGCGTTTCCAGCGCTGCAGTGGGCGCGACGCGTTCGTAAGCGAAGCCCCCGGCCTGGACCAGCACGTAATCGCCCAGCGCCAGCGGGCCATCCATCAGCATCAGGCTCACGTCGCGCTGTTCGCCGAAGCATTCCACGGTGGCCATTTCGCCCGACAGGGCAACCACGCGGGAGGGGATCGCCATGCACATGGCTATGCCGCTTTCATCAGGTTGTTTTTGACCGCCACGCCCAGTTCGCGCAATTCCGTCACCACCAGGTCCATCAGTTCCGGCAGCCGTGCTTCCACTTGCGGAGAGAGCACCATGCCGGTTTCCAGCGACACCGGCTCGACGCCGATCACGGTGACGCCGCCGGGCTGCTCGCCGATGAAAGCCAGCGTGGCCAGCACATCCGAAAGCCCGATCTGGTGCGGCGACAGCTTGGTCTTGAAGAACACCGGAACCTGCTCGTCGGCCAGCCTGACGATGGCTGCCGGCGCCCTGCCGCTGCGCACCGCATCGATGATGATGAGGTGGTCGGCGTTCGACAGGTCTTCCAGCATCTCCATGCCGGTGGTGCCGCCGTCGATGACGACGACCTCCTGAGGCAGGATGTAATCCAGCTGCAGTTTTTCGATTGCCCTGACGCCGATGCCTTCATCGGAGAGCAGCGTGTTGCCGACGCCCAGCACGACGACGCGCATCACAGCGCTTTCACCTGCACCACGGGCTTGCCCTCGGCGTCGAGCACGTGCACGGCGCATGCCAGGCAGGGGTCGAACGAATGCACCGTGCGCAGCACTTCCAGCGGACGCTCCGCGTCGGCGACCGGGGTGTTCAGCAGCGAAGCCTCGTAAGGGCCGGGCACGTCGCCCTCGTTGCGCGGCGCCGCGTTCCAGGTCGTCGGCACGACAGCCTGGTAGTTGGTGATCTTGCCGTCCTCAAGCACCACCCAGTGCGACAGCACGCCGCGCGGGGCTTCATGGAAGCCGACGCCCTTGACCTCGCCCTTGGGGAATACGGGCTTGTTGAAGGTTGCGGTGTCGCCCTTGCCGATGTTCTCCACCAGCAGGTTCCACTGGTTCGCCAGTTCGTCCACCTGCACTGCGCAGGAAACGGCACGTGCGGCATGGCGGCCGATGGTGGAGTGCACCGCGGCCAGCGGTATCTTGGTCTTGGCCAGCGAACCGGCGGTATCCAGCACGCCGTTCAGGTACTTCAATGTCGGTGCGTGGTTCTGCGCCGCCATCGCCAGCACGCGCGACAGCGGGCCGACCTGCGCCGGGTTGCCGTAGAAGGTGGGCGACTTCACCCAGGAGTATTTGCCGTCGTCCTGGAAGTCGGTGTAGTCGGGCTCGGTCTCGCCCTTGTACGGGTGCAGCGCGCCCTTGCCGCCCTTGTACCAGGAATGCTTCACGCTTTCCTGCACGCCGTCGCGGAAGTAGGCGTCGTTGAAACTCTTGATCGGCTTGATGCCGGCCAGATCGCCGCCCTTGACGTAGCCGCCCGGCAGGGCGAACTTTGTGCCCTTGGTGTCGAGCGGCAGGTCCGGCACGCACAGGTAATCCGTCACGCCGGCGCCGATCCTGGTCCAGTCGGCATAAAACGCGCCGATTGCGGCGACGTCCACCAGGTAGACGTTCTTCACGAAGTCACCCAGCTTGTCTATCCATTCCTTCACTGCAAGCAGGCGCTCGATGGTCAGCACCGACTGCGAATCCAGCGCGATCGGGTTGGAAACGCCGCCCACGGCCATGTTCTGGATATGCGGCGATTTGGAACCGAGGATGCTCACGATCTTGCTGGCATAGCGCTGGATCTCCAGCGCCTGCAGGTAATGCGTGACTGCCAGCAGGTTCACTTCGGGCGGCAGCTTCATCGCCGGGTGCCCCCAGTAACCGTTGGTGAAGATGCCGAGCTGGCCGGTGCCGACGAAGCCGCTCAGGCGTTCCTTCACCTTGGTGAATTCCTGATGGCTGTTGCCGTTCCAGCTGGACAGGCCTCCGGCGAGCGCTGCCGTCTTCGCCGGGTCGGCCTTGAGTGCGGAAACCACGTCCACCCAGTCCAGCGCGGACAGATGGTAGAAGTGCACGATATGGTCGTGGATGGCATGCGCCGTGATGATCATGTTGCGGATGTACTGCGCGTTGAGCGGCACTTCCATCTGCAACGCATTCTCCACCGCCCGCACCGAGGTGATCGCATGCACCGTGGTGCACACGCCGCAGATGCGCTGGGTGATCGCCCAGGCGTCGCGGGCGTCATGGCCCAGGAGTATCGTCTCGACGCCGCGCCACATCTGGCCCGATGCCCATGCCTTGGAGACTTTGCCGTTGTTCACTTCGCAATCGACGCGCAGGTGGCCTTCGATGCGGGTGATAGGATCGATCGTGATTCTTTTGCCCATTTAGATTCTCCTGATTGTTCTGACTACTTGTTGCTTGCAACGGCAGCCGCCCCGGCCGTTCCCGGCAGGACAGGCAGGTAACGCACCAGCGCGATGTAACCCAGTATCTCCAGCGCGATCATGCCGATGGAAACCATGATCTCCGGCACCGACGGGAAGTAATGCCAGCCCGGCCCGGTTTCGTAACCGACCAGGAAGGAATCGATGCGCAGCAGGAAGCCGGCCAGCATCAGGCATACGGCCGCAATGAACAGCCTGGACGGGTTCCTGCGCGACTTGGGATTCGCCAGGATCACCAGCGGCGCGATGAACAGCGCGTTCTCTATCCAGAACATCAGGGTCTCGATGCGCAACTCGAACATGCTGCCGGCCGCGCCGCGCACGACCAGGTCGACAAAACGCACGATCAGGTAGGCCGCCAGCATCCACAGCATCACCTTGGACAGCTTGCCCAGCAATTGCATCTCCAGCGGACGCTTGAAGCCCGCAGAGGACAGGCAGGCCTCGAAGATCACGACCGCAAAACCGATGGCCAGCGCCGTCATCAGGTACAGCAGCGGCAGCAGCATGGTCTGCCACAGCGGATGTATCTGGTAGCCGAACACCACCAG
>JAJXTT010000111.1 GCA_021783525.1 Pseudomonadota bacterium | reverse complement strand
AGACAGATGCACCTGCGCCGCAACCTGCCACGAGGCCGCGCGCAGGCAATCCCTCGGCAGAGCCCGGCCTTGTGCTCAAGGCTGATCGCGACAAATCGCTGCTGCGCCGCCACCCGTGGATATTCTCTGGCGCGGTCGAGTGCATCGATGGCGCACCAGCCAGCGGGGACACCGTAGCGGTACGCGATGCATCGGGAAAGTTTCTCGCCTGGGCGGCCTACAACGCCGATTCGCAGATCACCGCGCGCGCGTGGTCGTGGAACGAGAAAGACCTCATCGATAAGACATTCTTCCGCAACCGCATCGCCGGCGCGTTGAAGGCGCGCCGCTCGCTTGGTCTTGGACGCGACAGCAACGGCATGCGTCTTGTCCATGGCGAATCGGACGGGCTGCCCGGCCTCATCGTGGACAAGTACGGCGACGTGCTGGTGATGCAGTTGGGCAGTGCCGGACCGGAACGCTGGCGCGACACGCTGGCCGACATCCTGCAGGAGCTGTGTTCGCCCGTTTGTATCTACGAGCGTTCCGATTCCGACGGGCGCGAGCTCGAAGGCCTGCCTGTTCGCAGCGGCATACTACGCGGCACGCTGCCGGATAAGGTCGAAGTCACCGAACACGGCATCCTTTTCGCGGTGGATGTGGCCGCCGGACAGAAGACCGGCTTCTACCTGGACCAGCGCGACAACCGCGCCCTGACCAGCGCGCTGGCAGCCGATCGCGACGTGCTCAACTGCTTCTGCTACACCGGCGGCTTCTCGCTCTATGCACTGCGCGGTGATGCTAAGTCGGTGCTTTCCATCGACTCGTCGCAGGAAGCGCTGCATCTGGCACAAGCCAATGTCGATTTGAACGGGCTCGATGCATCGCGCGCGGAGTGGCAATGCGCCGACGTGTTCGAGGCTTTGCGCAAACTGCGCGACCAGAACCGCAAGTTCGACCTCATCGTGCTCGACCCGCCCAAGTTCGCACCCACCGCCGCTTTCGCCGAAAAAGCCTCGCGCGCCTACAAGGACATCAACCTGCTGGGCTTCAAGCTGTTGCGGCCGGGTGGGCTGCTGTTTACGTACTCGTGTTCGGGCGGCATCAGTGACGATCTGTTCCAGAAGATCATTGCGGGGGCGGCGCTGGATGCGGGGGTGGATGCGCAGATCATAAAGAAGCTGCATGCGGCGGCGGATCATCCGGTGTTGTTGAGTTTTCCGGAGGGGGCATATTTGAAGGGGCTGGTGTTGAGGGTGGCTTAATTTCCATCTCCGTTCGTGCTGAGCCTGCGGAAGGGTCGCCGCGCTAGCGGCGGGGACCCACCGGCGTACCCCTTGCGGGTGCTGTCGAACCATGAACGGCTTTAGCTGTCGGGCTACCCCCAACGGTGTTGGTTCTAAATGGAAGAGGGAATACAACGAGTGTTCCCCCACCCTAACCCTCCCCCGGTGGGAGAGGGGACAAACTGCGAACAACCTCAAATTCTCAATAGGCCGGCACAAACCCCAGCAACACCAACCCCACCCCCGCCGGTGCCGCCTGTATCCAGAGTATCTTGGCATCCGCAGTCATCGCCCCATATACCCCTGCCGTCGCCACGCACCCGAGAAAGAACCTCTGCACATGAATGTCTCCGGTGAACAAGCCCCAGAACAATCCCGCTGCCAGGAAACCGTTATACAAACCCTGGTTCGCCGCCAATATCCGGGTCGCGGCGGCGAAATTCTCGTCCATGCCGAAAGCCTTCAGGCCGGCCGGCCTTTCCCACAGGAACATCTCGAGCACGAGGATGTATACGTGGATGAGGGCGACGATGCCGACAACAATGTTGGCGGCGGCGTGCATCAGTGCAGGCTCACGAAAGGTTTGAAACCCAGCTTCGAAGCAAGTTTGCTTGCGGCATCGCGCGCTTCGCTCTCGTTCGCATAGGGTCCGAGGTGGACGCGGGTCAGTCCGTTCTTTTCATATAGCTTGAGTTGCTTGCCGCTGTCGCCCAGTTCCGCATTCATTTTGGCAAGGAAGCTTTCCGCGCCCTGCGCCGACTTGAATGCGCCGAGCTGCAGGAAGATCTTACCGTTCGAGCTGCCTACCGTATCGACCGGAATCGGGGCCGCGACCGGCGCGATGGGTGTCACCGTGAGCGGTTCGACTTTGACGGCAGCCGTTTCGACGCCGCCCGCTGCCGGTGCGCTACCGGCGGCGATGCTTTCCACTTCGACCTCGGCGCTGCCTGTATTGATGAAGCCCAGCTTGTAAGCGGCCGCGTAGGAAAGATCCATGATGCGCTCATGCAGGAACGGGCCGCGGTCGTTGATGCGCACGATGACGGACTTGCCGTTCGCGACATTGGTGACGCGCGCGTAACTGGGGATGGGCAGCGTCGGGTGCGCGGCGGTCATCTCGTACATGTTATAGGTCTCGCCGATGGAGGTGCGCTGTCCGTTGAATTTCTTGCCGTACCAGGAGGCGATGCCTCGTTCCTTGTAGTTGCCGGTAGTCTGCAACGGCGTGTAGGTTTTGCCCAGCGCGGTATAGGGGCGGTTGGCGTAGCGGTGCAAGGGTTCGGCCTTGGGGACGGCATCGGGGATGTTGTCGAGGTTCGGCGCATCGGTGCCCGGACCGTCGCCGGGCAGGTATCCGCCGCCCGTTGCCGGGGGCGTGCTTGCCGATTTGCCGCTGGGGCCGGCGACCGCATCCACGATCGGTGCTGCGCTTTGCTGCTTTTCCGCTTTCTGCGTGGTCGAGCAGGCGCCCAGGGCAAGCGCTATGGACAACACCAACAGCGATTCTCTCTTCATCATCGTCCCCCTCAAGTTTTAACGAGTTTCTTGTTTGTCTGGATGTTCATCAGGATACCAAAACCCAGCATCAGCGTGAGCATGGAGGTGCCCCCGTAACTGATCAGCGGCAGCGGCACGCCCACCACCGGCAGGATGCCGCTGACCATGCCCATGTTGACGAAGGCATAGGTGAAGAAGGTGAGCGTGATGCTGCCCGCCATCAGGCGCGTGAAGTAGGTGGAGGCGTTCGCGGTGATGATGAAGCCGCGCCCGATGACGAAAACATACAATCCGAGCAGCAGCAGGTTGCCGATCAATCCGAATTCTTCCGACCAGACGGCGAAGATGAAGTCGGTGGTGCGTTCGGGCAGAAAATCCAGGTGCGTCTGGGTGCCGTTCAGGTAACCCTTGCCGAGTATGCCGCCAGAACCCACCGCGATCATGCCCTGGATGGTGTGGTAGCCCTTGCCCAGCGCATCCTGCGACGGGTCGAGCAGCATCAGGATACGGTGGCGCTGGTAATCGTGCAGCGCGGACCACAGGAACGGCGCGCTGGCCGCCGCCGCCAACGCGGAACCAATCATGATGCGCCAGGACAGGCCGGCGAGGAACAGCACATAGAACCCGCTCGCACCGATCAGGATGGCAGTTCCCAGGTCGGGCTGTTTCGCGATCAGCGCCACGGGCAACAGCAGCAGGATGGCGGCGACAAAATAGTTCCTCAGCTTCAGGGTCGCCTCGTTCTTCTCGAAGTACCAGGCCATCATCAGCGGCACGGCAAGCTTCATCAGTTCGGAAGGCTGTATCGTCGCCACGCCGATGTTGAGCCACCGCGTGGCGCCGTGGCTGTTCACGCCGAGCGGGGTCATCACGAGCAGCAGCAGGATCATGCCCAGCACGTATATCGGAAAGGCAGCCCGCATCAGGTAGTGCAGGGGCATGTTGGCAACGATCCACATCGCGGTGAATGCCACCGCGATGTTGCCCAGCTGGGCCAGAACGCGCATCAGGTTGCCGTCGCTGGCGCTGTACAACAGAACCAGGCTGACCAATGCGAAGCCCCCGAGCGCGGCCAGCAACACGGGGTCGATATTCATCATCAATCGCTGCTTGAGTTGTCTCGCGTTCATGTTCAGTCGCTCTGGTCCCCGGCTTTACCCGTCACCACCGGCAGCGGCTGGGGTATCTTGCCGAGCAGGTAATAATCCATCACCTTGCGCGCGATCGGGGCTGCGGTCGTGCCGCCGTGACCGCCGTTCTCGACCAGCACGGCCATCGCGATGCGCGGCTTGTCGGCCGGCGCAAAAGCGATGAACCAGGCATGGTCGCGATTGTATTCGGAGACTTTCTTCGCGTCGTATTTTTCGCCCTGCTTGATGGCGATCACCTGCGCCGTACCGGTCTTGCCTGCCATGCGATAAGTCGCGCCGTAGCTCGCGACCGCCGCGGTACCGCCGGGCTTGGTGACGGCTTCCATGGCGCTTTTCACCAGCTTGAGGTTCTCCGGATCGATCTTGAGGTCGAACATCTGTTTGGGTTCGGTCATCACCGCGCCCCCGCCGGCAGGGCGCTTTTCCCTGATCAGATGCGGCTGGAAAGCCACGCCGTCGTTGGCCAGGATCGCCGTCGCATAGGCCAGCTGCAGCGGAGTCACCAGATTGTAGCCCTGGCCGATCCCCGCCGAGACCGTGTCTCCCGGATACCATATCTGCTGGTAGCGCTTGTTTTTCCATTCAGGAGAAGGCAACAGTCCGGATACCTCGCCTTCCATGTCCAGTCCGGTCTTCTGGCCGAACCCGAAACGCGACAGGTAGCTGTGCATATTGTCGATGCCCATCTCGGTGGCAAGCCCGTAGTAATAGGTATCGCAGGAGATGACGATGGACTTGAACATGTCGACCGCGCCATGCCCGCCGGCCTTCCAGTCGCGGTACTGGTGCCGGCTGCCGGGCAGCATGTAATAGCCGGGGTCGCTGATGGCGTGGGTGGGTGATCGCGTGCCGTAGAAGAGTCCCGCCAGCGCCATGAAGGGTTTGATGGTGGAGCCCGGAGGATATTGTCCGCGCAAGGCGCGGTTGTTGAGCGGCGTGTCGGGCGAGTTGTTGAGCTCGTCCCAGGTCTCGGTGTCGATGCCGTCGATGAACAGGCCGGGGTCATAGCCGGGCTTGCTGACAAAGGCCAGCACTTCGCCGTTGGTGGGATCGAGGGCCACCAGTGCGCCGCGGTATTCGCCGAATGCCGTCTCCGCCACTTCCTGCAATTTCGCATCCAGCGTCAGCATCAGGTTGCTGCCGGATTGCGGCGCGGTGCGCGACAGCACGCGCACTGCGCGCCCGCCGGCATCCACTTCGACCTGTTCGAACCCGGTCTTGCCGTGCAGGTCTTTTTCATAGCTCTGTTCGATCCCGGTCTTGCCGATGTAGTCGGAACCCAGGTAATTGGATGCGACATCGTCCTCGTCCAGCTGATCGATGTCGTTCTGGTTGATGCGCCCGACATAGCCGATCAGGTGCGAGGTCATGTCGGTAAAGGGATACTCGCGGAACAACCGCGCCTTGACCTCTACGCCGGGAAAACGGTATTGCTGGGCGGATACGCGCGCGACCTCCTCGTCGGAAAGCTGGCTGCGTATCGGCATGGTCCCCATCGTCTGCCGTTCGGTCAGCAGTTTCTGGAAGCGCTTGATGTCCTTGGGCGTGATCTCGACCAGCTTGGACAATTCGGCGATCAGCGCATCCATGTCGGCCACCTTGCTCGGCGCGATCTCCAGCGTGTAGCCCGAATAGTTCTGCGCCATCACCACACCGTTGCGGTCCAGGATCAGGCCGCGGTTCGGCACGATGGGAACCACGTAGATGCGGTTGCTGTCCGCCATGGTGTGGAAGTAGTCGTGGCGGACCACTTGCAGGTAGAAGAACCGCAGCAGCAGGATGAGCAGCATCACCACCACGAAGCCCAGACTCAACACCAGCCGCAAACGGAAATAATAGATTTCGCGCTGATGGTTCTTCAGCTCGACGTAACGATTCATAATTCGTTAGGGTCGCGACGGGGACGGCGCAGGGCTTGCAGCAGGATGGTCATCGGCGTCCACAGCAGTGCCGACACCGCGCTGCCGAGGAAATATTCCCACGCGACGTAGCCGCGCACCTGCCAGTGCACCGCAGCGTAGGCCGCGTAACTCAGCAACAGCATCGGGAACACATGCAGGGATTGCTGGCGCAGGTCGAACATCTGCACGCGGCGGTGCAGCACGATGCCGCCGAAAGCCAGCACCGTATACGCCAGCGCATGCTGGCCGAACAGGCTGGCGTCCGCGACATCGGCGAAGATCCCGACCACCCATGCGGTGCCGATACCGATGCGATGCGGCTTGTGCGTACACCAGTACAGCAGCACCAGCGCCACGAAATCGGGGCGCAGCGCCAGCGCCCAGCCGCTCCAGGGCAGCCAGTTGAGCATCACCGCCACGAACAGGCTGAACACGATGAAACTCGTGCTCGCGGGCAGCAGGAACTCCTGGTCTTTGCGGAGGTTGGGGTTCACTGCTTCCTCCGCTTGAGCCGCTTGTTCACCCGCTCGGACTCGGCACTCGTTTCGGATGTGGCCGGGTGTTCCGGCAATGTCGGCAGGCCGGACACGATCAGCAGGGCGCGGTGCCTGTCGACCCCCGCCAGCGG
>JAJXTT010000003.1 GCA_021783525.1 Pseudomonadota bacterium | reverse complement strand
AGCCGCTGCTGGGGATGCGCATCTTGTCCGGCATGAAGCGCAAGGATGAGTTCAGCTTTGAAGGCGGCACCGTCCTCGACCCCGATGAAGGGAAGATCTATCGATGCCGCATCCGGCTCTCGGAAGACGGCAAGACGCTTGAGGTCACGGGTTATGTCGGCTTTGCCTGGATGGGACAATCCGAGATTTGGAAGCGCGACAACAATTGATTCGGCATGGTGAAGTGTATTAACACCGTTCGGGCTGCACCCGCAAGGGGTAGACCGTGGCTGTAAGGGGCATTCGCCCCGACAGCACACGCACAGCCTGTCGAAGCCTGTCGAAGCCTGTCCTGAGCTTGTCGAAGTGGCCCATTCACCTTTCGACAAGGCCTTTAGTCCTGAGCATAGTCGAAGGGTCAAGGCGAACGGACCTCAAATTTCCATTGGCCGAATCAACAGACATTACAAGGATATGTCCAGTGAAATCAAGATTTGCAGTTCTGCTTCTGCTTTCCCTTGCCAGCCTTGAGGCGTTTGCATCCGGCGCTCCCTGGTACAAATGGATAAACAGGATGGACAGAACCGTCCTGTGCGCACAGATTTCCCCGGGCCCCACCTGGGTGAAATATCAGGGGCCCTTCATGGAATCGCAATGCAGAAAACCCGGCAATCCGCAGTAATGCATTGACGGGAGCCGCGAATTTGAGTTGGCCAGTTCGCAGCGCTTTTTGCGCCGGTTAGGGTGTTGCCGTATGTCCTGCTTTCGGCGATGATGGGGACATCCACGATATGATGATCGCCCGAAAATACCTGTACCTGATCGCCCTCGCCCGCGAGAAACATTTCGGCCGGGCTGCGCTTGCGTGCCATATTTCTCCCTCAACGCTTTCTGCCGCGATCAGCGACCTCGAAGCCGAACTCGGCGTCGCCGTGGTCGAACGCGGCAAGCAATTCACCGGACTCACTCCGGAGGGACGATGCGTCGTCGACTATGCCCATCGCATGGTCGCCGGAGAGGAGGGCCTGCGGCAGGAACTGGCGAGCCTGCGCAACGGCCTCAGCGGGCACCTGCGTCTTGGCGTGATCCCCACGGCGCTGACCGTGGTCGCTTCGCTTACTTCCGCGTTCTCGCGCCGTCATCCGCTGGTAACAATTGAGGTTCTCTCGCTTTCCACCAACGAGATCCTGTCACGAATGCAGGATTTCGAACTCGATGCGGGCGTCGTCTATGTCGAATCCGGACTGGCGGGACGCCAATTGCTTACCGTTCCGTTGTGGAACGAGAATCACGTTCTGCTGACGCCGTCGGGCGGCCCTTTCGAAGGCCGCGACAGCGTGACCTGGGTTGAGGCGGTACAGGTGCCGCTGTGCCTGCTCACCACGGACATGCAGAACCGCAAGACCATCGACGCCGTTTTTGCGCGGCTCGACCGCACCGTCCGCCCCACCCTGGAGTCGAATTCGATCGTCAGCATGCTCGCGCATGTCTGTTCCGGTTCCTGGTCTGCCATCTTGCCGCACAGCGTACTCGACCTGATCGGCACGCCGGCAGGGGTGCAAGTGCTGCCGCTGACCGAACCTGCCGTCGCATGGGCGACGGGACTGGTTGTGCCGCAACGCGAACCGCGTCCGCCCATGATAGAAGCCCTGCTCACGGAAGCGCATAACCTGAACGATTCGTTCACCAAAGACGAATAACCGTTCGTTATTTCCCGCTTTCAACTCACTATCGATTGTCGTAGTTTCAATTCCGGAGAGATAATCCAAACCGCCCCATCAGTAACCATTTTCCGGATACTGACAAGGCGGAATTTTTCAAACCGACTGAGGAGATCACATGGCGAACGCACTTGCTTCAGGAGCACCCGCGACACCCGGTTTTTTAGACAGAGAACGAACGATTGCCAAGCCCGGCTTCAATCGCTGGCTGGTTCCGCCCGCCGCCCTTGCCATCCACCTGTGCATCGGCATGGCTTACGGTTTCTCGGTGTTCTGGTTGCCACTGTCCAGGGCGGTCGGCATCACACAGCCTGTCGTTTGCCCGCCGGACATGAGTTTTTTTGGGCAGGTGGTCGCGACCTCCTGCGACTGGAAGATATCGATGCTGGGCTGGATGTTCACCCTGTTCTTTCTATTCCTCGGTTTGGCCGCGGCGCTCTGGGGCGGCTGGCTTGAACACGCCGGCCCGCGCAAGGCGGGTGTCGTGGCGGCAATATGCTGGAGCGGCGGCCTGGTAATCTCTGCTTTGGGCGTCTACATGCACCAGATCTGGATGCTCTGGCTGGGCTCGGGCGTCATCGGCGGCGTAGGCCTGGGCTTGGGTTATATCTCGCCGGTGTCGACCCTGATCAAATGGTTCCCGGACAGGCGCGGAATGGCGACCGGCATGGCGATCATGGGATTCGGCGGCGGCGCGATGATCGGCGCCCCATTGGCCGACAAACTGATGAAATACTTTGCCACGCCCGCCTCGGTCGGCGTATGGGAGACCTTCCTGGCGCTGGCAGTGATCTATTTCATATTCATGATGCTCGGCGCACTCGGCTATCGCGTCCCTGACCATAACTGGAAACCTGCCGGCTGGCAGCCTCCCGCAGAGGCGTCCAAGGGCATGATCACCGACCGCCATGTACATCTCGATGTGGCCTGGAAAACGCCGCAGTTCTGGCTGATCTGGTCTGTGCTCACGCTGAACGTGACTGCCGGTATCGGCATCATCGGCATGGCTTCGCCGATGCTGCAAGAGGTCTTCGCCGGGAAACTGATCGGTGTCGACCTTGCCTTCAACGACCTCAACCCCGCGCAGAAAGGACAGATCGCGGCAATTGCTGCGGGCTTCACGGGCCTGCTCTCGCTGTTCAACATCGGCGGTCGTTTCTTCTGGGCATCGCTCTCTGACAAATTCGGGCGCAAGATGACCTATTCGATCTTCTTCCTGCTCGGTTGCGCGCTGTACGCGTCAGTCCCGAGCCTGGCATCTGCGGGCAGCCTGGCACTGTTCGTCGCCGCCTTCTGCGTCATCCTGTCCATGTATGGCGGCGGTTTCGCCACCGTGCCCGCCTATCTCGCCGACATGTTCGGCACCAAGATGGTCGGCGCGATCCATGGCCGGCTGCTGACGGCCTGGGCAACCGCCGGAGTGCTTGGCCCGGTGCTGGTCAACTATATCCGTGAATACCAGCTGGATCACGGCGTGGCCCGTGCCGATGCCTACACCATCACCATGTATATCCTTGCCGGCCTCCTGGTGCTGGGTTTCATCTGCAACTGGCTGGTCAAGTCGGTCGCCGAACAGCACTACATGACGGATGAGCAGTTGATGGAAGAAAACAAGCTTGCAAACGACACCCACCAGCATTTCGTCGCGGATGTCGGCGCTTTGGCGCAGGAAGCAAGCCACAGCTGGAAAGTCGCGCTGGCGTGGCTGGCAGTCTGGATACCGCTGGGCTGGGGTATCTGGATGACGCTGCAGAAAGCGCTCATTCTGTTCAAATAGAGAACGCAATGAGCCTGATCGCAAAATTCAGCGGGGATGGGGCGGCAATGCCGCCCCGGCCAGCCGGCGCCAGCATCCTCAAGGCATGGATCGGTTCGCTGCTTGCGATCGGTGCAGTGGGTCTGGCCGCAAGCGACATGCAGCTCGCCCTGGTGCTCGGTTCCTTCGGGGCGTCCTGCGTGCTGGTCTTCGGTTATCCCGACCTGCCCTTCAGCCAGCCGCGGAATGTGCTGTTCGGGCACATTCTGTCGTCGGCGACAGGGTTGTTGTTCCTGACCGCCTTCGGCCCTCACTGGTGGGCCATGGCCCTGGCCACCGCGTCTGCAGTGGCTTTGATGATGGCGACACGCACGACGCATCCTCCTGCCGGGTCGAATCCCGTGATCGTTTTTTTGACGCAACCGGGCTGGAACTTTGTTCTGTTTCCGACTGCCATAGGTGCAATCATCCTGTTGCTGACGGCACTGATCTACAACAACGTCTCTCGTAAAAGCCGCTATCCCAAATACTGGTAGGCTGGAACCATCCCCATGATCACCACATTGAACGCCATCTTCGGCAAGCATCAGCATCAAGCGGGTTCACTGCTGCCCATCCTGCACGACATCCAGCACGAGCTGGGCTACGTGCCGGATGAGGCCGTTCCGCTGATCGCAAAAGAACTCAATCTGTCGCGTGCCGAAGTGCACGGCGTCATCACTTATTACCACCACTTCCGCCAGACACCGCCGCCCAGGCATGTCGTGCACGTGTGCTGTGCAGAAGCCTGCCAGGCAAATGGCAGCGAAGCGCTGGCTGAGCATGCTGCGGCCCGCTTGCAGCACGGCGACATTTCAATGGAGCCGGTCTATTGCCTGGGTCTCTGTTCCATCGGCCCCGCAATCCAGATCGACGAGACGACACTGCACGCGCGCGTGACGCCGGAAAAGTTCGACTCGCTGGTGGCCGCCCTGGGAGAACGCTCATGAGCACCACCGTTTACGTTCCCGGCGATGCGGCAGCGCTGGCGCTCGGTGCCGACGACGTCGCTGCCGCCATCACCATCGCTGCGGCAAAGCGCGGCACGAAGATCCGTCTCGTGCGCAACGGATCGCGCGGCCTGTTCTGGCTGGAGCCGCTCGTTGAAGTTGCCACGCCACAAGGCCGCATCGCCTACGGACCGGTGACGGCGGACGATGTGCCCGGCCTGTTCGCCGCCGGCTTCACTTCAGGCGGCAAACATCCCTTGCGCCTGGGCAACATCGAAGCCGTTCCCTATCTTGCCCGGCAACAACGCGTCACCATGCGCCGTGTCGGCGTGATCGATCCGCATTCGCTCGACGATTATCTGGCGCACGGCGGCGGCAAGGGACTGGCGCTTGCGCGCACGTTGACGCCTGCCGCCATCGTGCAACAGGTCACCGATTCCGGTTTGCGCGGGCGCGGCGGCGCCGCCTTTCCCACGGGCATCAAATGGAAGACCGTGCTCGATACGAAGTCCGCGCAGAAATACATCGTGTGCAATGCCGACGAAGGCGACTCGGGTACCTTCTCCGACCGCATGCTGATGGAAGGCGACCCGTACTGCCTGATCGAGGGCATGGCGATCGCCGGTCTCGCAGTCGGTGCCAACAAAGGCTACATCTACACGCGTTCGGAATATCCGCATGCGATCGCAGCATTGAATGCCGCCCTGGACGCGGCGGGCGACTGGCTCGGCGATTTCCAGATCGAAGTGCGCAAGGGCGCGGGAGCCTACGTTTGCGGCGAGGAGACTGCACTGCTGGAAAGCATCGAGGGCAAGCGCGGCATCGTGCGCAGCAAGCCGCCGCTGCCCGCGATCTCGGGACTTTTCGGCCAGCCGACCGTCATCAACAACGTGATCACCTTCGCCAGCGTGCCTGACATGCTCGCACAAGGCGCTGCCTCCTACCGCGACCTGGGTGTGGGCCGTTCGCGCGGCACGCTGCCGTTCCAGCTCGCGGGCAACATCAAGTACGGCGGCCTGATCGAAGTGCCGTTCGGGTGCACGCTGCGCGAACTGCTGTACGACTACGGTGGCGGTTCGCGCTCCGGTCGCCCGCTACGCGCGGTGCAGGTCGGCGGCCCGCTCGGCGCCTACCTGCCCGAGTCGCAGTTCGATACGGTGCTCGACTACGAGGCCTTCGCCGCCATCGGCGCGGTGCTCGGCCACGGCGGCATCGTCGCTTTCGACGACACGGTGGACATGGCCAGGCAGGCGCGCTACGCCATGAAGTTCTGCACGCTCGAATCCTGCGGCAAATGCACCCCCTGCCGCATCGGCTCCACGCGCGGGGTCGAGGTCATCGACCGCATCCGCGCCGGGGCGGTCGAACAGATCCCGTTGCTGCGCGACCTGTGCGACACCATGACTGCGGGATCGCTGTGCGCGATGGGCGGCATGACGCCGTACCCGGTGCTGTCCGCACTCAATCATTTTCCGGAGGACTTCCAATGAACGACATCGATTACGGCACCCCTGCGGTCGTCGCCGACCGCGAAGTCACTTTGAACATCGACGGCGTCGCTGTCAGCGTCCCCGCAGGCACCACGGTCATGCGCGCGGCGGTGCAGGCCGGCGTCATGATCCCCAAATTGTGCGCCACGGACTCGCTGGAACCCTTCGGTTCCTGCCGCCTGTGCCTGGTCGAGATCGAAGGCAGGCGCGGCTATCCGTCTTCGTGTACCACGCCCGCCGAAGCCGGCATGAAAGTACGCACGCAATCGCCGAAACTCGCCGACCTGCGGCGCAACGTGATGGAACTGTATATCTCCGACCATCCGCTCGATTGCCTCACCTGCGCCGCCAACGGCAACTGCGAACTGCAGACCATGGCCGGCACGGTAGGCCTGCGCGAAGTGCGCTACGGCATGGCCGGTGCCAACCACTTCACTGACGTAAAGAAGGATGAGTCCAATCCGTACTTCACCTACGATCCGGGCAAGTGCATCGTGTGCAACCGCTGCGTGCGCGCATGCGAGGAAACGCAGGGCACGTTCGCGCTGACCATCTCCGGCCGCGGTTTCGAATCGCGCGTGTCGGCCGGACAGAGCGAAGACTTCATGGATTCGGAGTGCGTCTCCTGCGGCGCCTGCGTCAATGCCTGCCCGACGGCGACGCTGATGGAAAAGACGGTGATCGCCAAGGGTCAGGCCGAACATTCGGTCACGACGACCTGCGCCTACTGCGGCGTCGGCTGCGGCTTCAAGGCCGAGATGCAGGGCAGCGAAGTCGTGCGCATGGTGCCGTGGAAAGACGGCCGTGCCAACGAGGGGCATGCCTGCGTCAAGGGCCGTTTCGCCTGGGGCTACGCGACGCACGCGGACCGCATCACCAAGCCGATGATACGCGCGAAGATCAGCGATCCCTGGCGCGAAGTTTCGTGGGAAGAAGCGATCGCCCATGCGGCCGGCGAATTCCGCCGCATCCAGGACAAGCACGGCAGGAATTCCATCGGCGCCCTGGTGTCGAGCCGCTGCACCAACGAGGAAGATTACCTGGTGCAGAAGCTGGTGCGCGCCGCCTTCGGAAACAACAACGTGGATACCTGTGCCCGCGTCTGCCACTCGCCGACCGGCTACGGACTCAAGCAGACGCTGGGCGAATCGGCCGGCACGCAGACCTTCAAATCGGTCGAGAAGGCCGACGTCATCATGGTGGTCGGCGCCAACCCGACCGACGGCCACCCGGTGTTCGCCTCGCGCATGAAACGGCGTCTGCGCGCAGGCGCGAAACTCATCGTGCTGGACCCGCGCGAGATCGACCTGGTCAAGTCGCCGCACATCCGCGCCGATCACCACCTGAAACTCAGGCCGGGTACCAACGTCGCGGTGCTCACCGCGCTGGCCCACGTCATCGTCACCGAAGGGCTGGTCAACGAACGCTTCATCGCCGAGCGCTGCGAGGCGCAGGCGTTCGCCGACTGGCGCGAGTTCGTCGCCCGCCCGGCCAACTCGCCCGAGGCGCTGGAAGCCGATAGCGGCGTGCCTGCCGCGGAAGTGCGCGCCGCCGCGCGCCTGTACGCCACCGGCGGCAATGCCGCGATCTACTACGGCCTCGGCGTCACCGAACATTCGCAGGGCTCGACCGCGGTGATCGCCATTGCCAACCTCGCCATGGCGACAGGCAACGTCGGCCGCGAAGGTGTGGGCGTGAACCCGCTGCGCGGCCAGAACAACGTGCAGGGTTCCTGCGACATGGGCAGCTTCCCGCACGAGCTGCCCGGTTACCGCCATGTTTCGGACACCATCACGCGCGAACTGTTCGAACACGCCTGGAACGTCAGCATCCAGCCCGAGCCGGGGCTGCGCATCCCCAACATGTTCGAGGCCGCGCTCGACGGCAGCTTCCGCGCGCTCTACTGCCAGGGCGAAGACCCGGTGCAGTCGGACCCGAACACGCAGCATGTGCAGAGCGCACTGGCGGCGATGGAATGCGTGGTGGTGCAGGACCTGTTCCTGAACGAGACGGCGAAGTTCGCGCATGTCTTCCTGCCCGGCGCATCCTTCCTCGAGAAGGATGGCACCTTCACCAATGCAGAACGACGCATCTCGCGCGTGCGCAAGGTGATGGCGCCGCTGTCGGGCAAGGCCGATTGGGAGGTGACGATGGCGCTGTCCAATGCGCTGGGCTACCCGATGCATTACGAGCACCCGTCGCAGATCATGGACGAGATCGCGCGCCTGACGCCGACCTTTGCCGGCGTCAGTTTCGACAAGATCGATCGCCTGGGCAGCCTGCAGTGGCCGTGCAACGACGAGACGCCGGAAGGCACGCCGACCATGCACGTGGACAGTTTCGTGCGCGGCAAGGGACGTTTCCTGATCACACAATACGTGCCGACCGACGAGAAGGTGACGCGCAAGTTCCCCTTGCTGCTGACCACCGGCCGCGTGCTGTCGCAGTACAACGTCGGCGCGCAGACCCGCCGCACCGAAAACGTGCGCTTCTACGACGAGGACAGGCTGGAAATCCATCCGCACGATGCGGAAGAACGCGGCATCTCCAACGGCGACTGGGTGGGTATCCAGTCACGGGCCGGCGACACGGTGCTGCGCGCAACGGTGACCGAGCGCGTGCAACCCGGCGTGGTCTACACCACGTTCCACTTCCCCGAGTCCGGCGCCAATGTGATCACGACCGACAACTCCGACTGGGCCACCAACTGTCCCGAGTACAAGGTGACGGCGGTCGAACTGGTGCACGTCGACCAGCCCTCGGAATGGCAACTGCGGAATGCGCACGAAGACAAGGTACAGCGCCGCTTGCTGGCCGGCGCCACGGCAAAATGATTGTTCTCGACAAAATGCTCCCGAACATGCAGCTGCCGGTGCAGCGCCCCGGTTATGCGCCGCAGCTCGACACCGTCGCCGAGGAAGTGCCCGTCGCTTTCGAATACAACGGCATCTCTCATACGGTGATGCTGGCCACGCCCGCCGACCTCAAGGATTTCGCGCTGGGCTTCAGCCTGACCGAAGGAATTGTGGAACGGCGCAGCGAAGTGTTCGACATCGAGATCGAGGAAGCGGAAGAAGGGATCACCCTGCATCTGGAAATCGCGGGCGCCGCCTTCGCCCGCCTCAAGGAGCGCCGCCGCAGCCTGGCCGGACGCACGGGTTGCGGCCTGTGCGGTGCGGAAAGCCTGACACAGGTCATGCGCGACCTGCCGCCCGTGGCCGACGGTACGCCTTTCCCGCTCGCGGCACTGCATGAGGGCATGCGCCGCTTGCCGACTTTTCAGGCGCTGCAGCAAACCACCGGTGCCGTTCATGCGGCCTGCCGCGTGGCTGCCGATGGCGGCATCAGCCATGTGCGCGAGGATGTCGGCCGCCACAACGCGCTGGACAAGACACTGGGCGCACTGGCCGCGGTCGACGCAGTTCCCGAGGGGGCGCTGATCATCACCAGCCGCGCCAGCTTCGAGATGGTGCAGAAATCCGCCGCGATGGGCTACGGCATCCTCGCCGCGGTGTCGGCGCCGACCGCCGCTGCGATACGCCTGGCAGACAGGCTCAATCTCACCCTGGTCGGCTTCTTGCGCGGCGCGAACTGCTCGATCTACACCCATGCGAAACGCCTTCAAGGAAGCACTACATGAACATCCCCAACCTGATCAAGATGGCCAACCAGATCGGCGCCTTCTTCGAAGCCATGCCCAACCACGAACAGGCGGTGAAAGACATCGCCTCGCACATCCAGAGAAGCTGGGACCCGCGCATGCGCGCGGCGCTGCTCCGCCATATCGGTGACGCCGGCGATGCGGAATTGTCGCCCATGGTGAGGGAAGCTTTCGTGCTGGTAAAAAAGGCAGGCTGACGTTCTGACTTACCGGGTGCAATGGCCGTGAACGACATACAAGACACATTCGGCAGGAAAGTGAAATACCTGCGCCTGTCGGTGACGGACCGCTGCGATTTCCGCTGCACGTATTGCATGTCCGAAAAAATGGAGTTCCTCCCGCGCAGCGAGATACTCTCGCTGGAAGAGTGCCTGCAAGTCGCAAGGGCGTTCGTCGGCCTGGGGGTCGACAAGATCCGCCTCACCGGCGGCGAGCCGCTGACGCGCAAGGACCTGCCATGGCTGGCCTCGCGCATACGCGAGCTTGCCGGGCTGCGCGAATTGACGATCACCACAAACGGTTCGCAGCTGGCGAAGTTTGCGCAACCGCTGGTGCAGGCCGGCGTGGACCGCGTCAATATCAGCCTGGACAGCCTGGAGCCGGATACCTTCCACCGCATCACGAGGACCGGGAATCTGCCCCTGGTACTGGCCGGCATCGACGCGGCGATAGAGGCATGGGGACCGCGTCGCGTCAAACTGAATACCGTGCTGATCCGCGGCATCAATCATCTCCAGGCAAACGACCTGGTCCGGTTCGCGTTGGCGCGCGGAATAGACATCAGCTTCATCGAACAGATGCCGCTGGGCGAGACCGGCTATCACCATGCCGATTCGTACTACAGCAACACCGAGATGCTGGAGCAGGTGAAGCAGCATTTCGAATGCTTCCCCAGCCTGGAGAGCACCGGCGGCCCGGCGCGCTACTGGCGCGTTTCCGGTCATGAATCGCGCATCGGCTTCATCTCCCCGCACTCGCACAACTTCTGTGCGGACTGCAACCGGATGCGCGTGACTGCCCGCGGCGAATTGTTTCCCTGCCTGGGCAACGAGGGCATGGTGGATTTGCTGCCTGCCGTGCGTTCAGGCGATGAAGCGGGATTGTTGGAGTTGATCGCAGAAGCCGCCAGACTCAAGCCGCAGGCCCATACCTTCGACCTGACTCAACCCGCGTCCAGCATCGTGCGTTTCATGTCGCGCACGGGCGGATGATTCCAGCGACGGGCTTGCGTCAAATCAGGAACTGACGCGGCGGCAATAGCAGTACACGAACTGCTGAATCTTGCCCGCCGGCGTGTGGTGTTCTTCCTTCTGGTGTTTCAGCAGCGTGAACGCTTCGCCGAACTGGTCGTGCAGCTCGTCTGCGCGGTAGCGCATCACCGGCAGGCCGCTGCATTGCAGCGGGCCGTCCTCTGCGAAAGTGGCGACGATGACATGCCCTCCCGGCTTGACTGCATTGAACACGGTGCGCACGTAAGCGTCGCGCTGTTGTGCCGTCGTCAGGAAGTGAAACACGGCCCGGTCATGCCAGACGTCGTAGCGTCTTGCCGGCAGGTCGACTTCGGTGATATCCGCCTCGATCCAGCGCACCAAGCTTTCCTGTGCACCCAGACGCCGGCGCGCCGCCTGCAGCGCTGCAGCGGAAAGATCGAGCACCGTCAGGTCGCGGTATCCCTCTGCCAGCAGGTCATCCACCAGCGTCGAGGCGCCGCCGCCGACATCGATGATGCCGGCATTCTTGACGGTAGCAGCGGCCTTGATCAGATCAAGCGATAGCTGCGCATGGGGCTGGAACCAGCTCACCTCGTCGGTGGCCTTGGTCGTATAGACGGTTTCCCAATGTTCTTTACCGGGTTGCATGACGGCCTCCCAATCAATGCCCCTCTCCCTCCGGAGAGGGGTTGGGGTGAGGGCTTTCCCCGCAACGGTTACTCCCTCACCCTGGCCCTCTCCCATGGGGAGAGGGAATGGAAACTCACACCCAGTCCCTGGGCACCAGATACTTGTCGTACAGCTCGGCTTCCGGCGTGCCTTTCTCCGGGTGCCAGTCGTAGCGCCATTTCACCAGCGGCGGCATGGACAGCAGGATGGATTCGGTGCGCCCGTTCGACTGCAGGCCGAAGATGGTGCCGCGGTCGATGACCAGGTTGAATTCGACATAGCGGCCGCGGCGATAGAGCTGGAAGTCGCGCTCGCGTTCGCCGTAGGGCGTGTCCTTGCGCTTTTCCAGCAGCGGCACATAGGCCGACAGGTAGTGGTCGCCGACGCTCTGCTGGATCGCGAAGCAGCTGTCGAAGTCCGGTTCGCTCAGGTCGTCGAAGAAAATGCCGCCCACGCCGCGCGGTTCGCCGCGGTGCTTGAGGAAGAAATAATCGTCGCACCATTTCTTGAAGCGCGGGTGCAGCGAAGGGTCGAACGGCGCCAGCGAGTTCTTGCAGATCTGGTGGAAGTGTTTCGCGTCCTCCTCGAAGCCGTAGTATGGCGTGAGGTCCATGCCGCCGCCGAACCAGAACACCTTGTCGCCGTCGGGCTTGTGCGCCATGAACATGCGCACGTTGGCGTGCGAGGTCGGTGCGTAGGGGTTGCGCGGATGCATCACCAGCGATACGCCCATCGCCTCCCAGCTGCAGCCGGCCAGTTCGGGACGGTGTGCCGTGGCGGAAGCCGGCATCTTGTCGCCTTGCACGTGCGAGAACGCCACGCCGCCGCGTTCCAGCACGTTGCCTTCCTCGATGATGCAGCTGATGCCTTCGCCCTTGCCGATGCCGCCGCTGCCGCTGGCGCGCTCCCATTTGTCGCGCAGGAATTTCTTGCCGTCCACCTGTTCCAGGCGTTCGACGATGAGCTCCTGCAATTCGAGCAGGTATTCTTTGACGGGACTGCTATCCATGTTCTCTCCGGTTTGATGTGTCGTTATTTGCGGATGATTTTATCATCCCCCCAGACTCGTATCGTGGAAGGACGCTTGCGCTTGCCCACGCGCCCCGGCAATACCCATACGCTCTTGCCGAACAAGCGCTTGCACTCGGCATATGTCCTCACCGAGCGCTGTCCGCTCAGGTTCGCGCTGGTGGAAACCAGCGCCGTATCCGTGCCGCGGCACAGCCCTTTGGCAACCGGATGCGCCGTCATGCGGATCGCCAGCGTGTCGTGCTTGCCGCGCAGCCAGCGCGGGCAGGAGGGCTTCACCGGCATCAGGTAGGTGATGGCCTGCGCGCCATCGGCCTGGAGCTTGTGCTGCTCGGCAGGCGTGAGCGGCAGGATGTAGCGGGCCACCTGCCGGTAGCTGGAAGCGATCAGGATCAGCCCCTTCTTCTGCGGACGTTGCTTGAGCCTGAGGATGCGCTGCACCGCGCGGCGGTTGGAGGGATCGCAACCCAAACCGTAGCAGGACTCGGTGGGATAGGCGATGAGGCCGCCGCGTCTGAGGTAGGCGGAAACAATACGGTAATGGAGTGCGTACATGACAGATCAGTTATGCAAGTCAAAATCGGGAAGCAATATCGCCTGTGCCGGCGAAACGACACGCACACCGGAAGCCGCCAGGCCATCTGCCAAGTCCAGCAGATCCCTGTCGCCGGTCACCAGCCATGCGGCAGCCGAGGCCAGCGCGGCATGGATGAATTTGTCGTCATCCGCATCGCGGCAGAATTTTTGTGCAGCGATGTGCTGCGGTACTTCGAACCAGAATGCGGACGCATCCAGATCGTGCAGCAACAACTTCCTGGCCTCCATCGACACATAGCGATCGAACTTTGGCAACCACAATCGCTGCCTCAATTCCGCAAAGGTCTCTGTCGTCAGCACCGGACGAGCCTGGCTCAATACCGAACGCACCAATTGCGCCGGCGTGCCTGTTCGCGTCAGCATGCCGCTGATCCACACATTGGTATCGACCACAACATACGGCCCGCGCGGGGTCATGGCCTGTCAGCTTTCGTCGGCCAGCAACTGCTCCAGCTTCTCCGGCGTCAGCCCGGCTTTCTCTGCCGCGACAGCCGCCTCGTCCATCGTCTGCAACAAGCGATTGGCGTAGAAAACCCGCATCGCCTCGAAATCCTCCGCACTCACCATCACACCAACCACCCGGTCATGCCGCATTACACGCACGGGCTCACGCTGCGCCCTGTCCAGAAACTCGCCAAAATGCGTCTTGGCATCATTTGCGGTATAAGTTTGCATGGCATATCCTTTTTTCATCAACAAGATAGCCGCAATCTAACCGAATCGTTCGATTTGGTCAATTCAGCCAAAAAGCCGTCGACTAGTGCAACGTAGTGCGGTCATTGTCCGTAACTCTTCGGCTTCGGCTCCGCCGCCTTCAACATCGGCATTTCATCATTCACCGCCTCGGCATTCCGGTTGATCCAGCGTATCTTCTCGGACAGCGTCTTCACCTGCGCCTCGTCGAACAGCCCGAACAGGCTGTCGCTGTGGATATCCGAGAAAGGCGGCTGGGCGAGACTCTGCTGCGCCATTGTCATTACGCCGTTTTGCGTGAAGTAATCGATCAACGTGTTGATGAACTGAATCTGGCTGCTGTTCATCTGCGTTGCATCGAGGAATTCCGCAAAGGCTTCCTTGGCTGCATGGCGATCCAACCCAACCAGTTCGCGGATGAACACGCCCAGCGGTTTTTCCGGGTGGATGGTCTGGTCGTACTCCGCACGGTTCTTCATGCCGCTGGCCTTGAACAGCATCTCGTCCAGTTGCTCCAGGTCCAGCGCGGTCACGGGAATGTTGCGCTTGATGCGCTGGATGGTGAGGTGGTCTTCGTGCGCCTTGATGTACGCCTCCACCTTCTTGCGGTATTGGGCCAGCCCCGTTCCCGCACCCATGATTGCCACCACGTTCTTTTGCTCCACCTCGCCCAGCTCATCTGCAAAGGTGGTGTAAACCACTTCGCGCTTTTCCTTGTCGATGAACTGGATCAGCAGGCGCAGCTTGCGCCGCAGCTCTTCCAGCATGGGGATGGTAACGTTCTGCCACCACTCGTCGCTTTGCACCTGCTGGATGAAATGGAGCTGCTGCTTCACATTGGGAATGCTGGCCTTCGCCTCCAGATAGTGGGCGAGGTCGATCACCTGCAAACGCAGCCCTTCGGGAATCGCGCCTTCTTCCAACAGCGCCACCTGCAAGCGCAAGGCGAGATGGTCGAAGCGCATCGCCATCTCGTCGTTCGCCTCACCGGGGTTGATGGGGTCGGCCTCGGTAGGCAGCGGCCCCACCTGATTGCACAACTCGCCCACGGCCAGCGCGTCCAGAACATTCCAGCGCTCGCGCTGCTGGTAGCGCTCCACGATCTCGCGACGCGGGCGCACGATGAAGTTGTCGAGGTTCATCCCGGCCACGGCATGGTGCAACAGGTCGAGGGTGTAGCGGCGATAGTCCTGATCGGCGTCGTATTCCGATTTCGCCAATGCAGCGGAAATCTGCACGCGCTTCTCGAAGATCAGCTCCGGCAGCGGCTTGTTGCTGCTGTCTTTCGCGCCGTCCGGGTTCTCCTCGAAAAACTCCAGGTTCTGGCAGTAATCGAAAACGATGAACTCTTTTTTGTTTTCGCCGGGGCCGAACAAATCCGGGCACAAGCGCGTGCCGCGCCCCAGCATCTGCACAAACTTCACGCGCGACTGCACCACCTTGAAGAACACCAGGTTCACCACCTCGGGCACGTCGATGCCGGTGTCGAGCATGTCCACCGACACGGCAATGGTCAGCGGTATGTTCGGGTCGAGCGGCTCCTTCTCGCCCTTGAATTCCTCGATCAGCGTGTCGGCGTACTTTTCCTTGTAGGTGATGACGCGCGCAAACTTGCCCGCATGGTGGCGGTAGTGTTTGTTGTAGCGATCCACGATCAGCTCGGCATGCGCGTTGTTGGCCGCGAAGATGATGGTCTTGCCCAGCCGCTCGCCACCTGCGACCTTGATGCCGTGCTGCACCAGTGTTTGCAGCATCTTGTCCACGGTGTCGGTGTTGAACAGGAACTTGTTCAGCTCCGACGGCAGCACCTCCTCGCGCCCTTCGAGCTGCTCCTTGCTTTCCCACTCTGCCTGCTCTTGCGGCGACAGCTCCTTGTACTTCACCCCCTGGCGCACAAACTTGAGCGGCACGCTATAGCCCCGTGGCGGCACCAGCACCTCGTCGGCGAACGCTTCGCCCGATTCGTAGGCGAAGGTCGGCACGTTATTTTCGATGTCGAAAATGGTGTAGGTATTTTTGTCGATCTCGCTCTTCGGCGTGGCGGTGAGGCCCACCAGCAGCGCATCGAAGTAATCGAAGATGTAGCGGTACTTCTGGTAGATGGAGCGGTGCGCCTCGTCCACGATTACCAGGTCGAAGTAACCGATGCCGAACGAGCGCCGGTCAGCGGGCTCGCCCAGCAGGTTCATCATGGTCGGGTAAGTGGCGAGCTGCACCCGCCCCGTCAGCGTAGTCGTTCCACCGGAAAGAATATTTGCCGCAACATGTGGCAGCAGTTTGCCGAATTCCTTCTTCGCCTGAGTCACCAGCGCGTTGCGGTCGGCGAGGAACAGCACGTTCTTCACCCAGCCGGCGCGCAGCAGCACATCCACCAGCGCGATCACCGTGCGCGTCTTGCCGGTGCCGGTCGCCATCACCAGCAGCGACTTGTGCTGGCGGTGCTTCTCGAACTGTTCGCACACCGAGCGGATCGCCTGCACCTGATAAGGCCGCCCCTTGCCCGCAATGGCGCTGTCGATCTCCCCCTGCGCCAGCGGCGTGGCGAGCGTGCGCCGGTCGATGATGCGCTGCATCTCGTCGCGGGTGTGGAAGCCCTGCACCATGCGCGGCGGGTAAGTGGTGTCGTCCCAGAACCAGATGTTGTAACCGTTGGTGTAATAGATCAGCGGGCGCTGGCCGTGCATCTTGCTCAGGCAATCGGCATACAGCACCGCCTGCTGGCGGCCGGTCTGCGGCTCCACCGTGGTGCGCTTCGCTTCCACCGCCGCCAGCGGCAAACCGTTGCCGCCCCACAGTACATAGTCAACATAGCCCACGCCCTGGTTGTTGGGCATGCCGCTCACTTCATACTCGGCGACCTTCTCGCCTTGCGGGTCCCAGCCCGCTTCGCGCAGCAACTGGTCGATCAGATATTTGCGTGTCTGCGCTTCGGAATAATCGTGGCTGTCGGCCGCTGCCAAATTGACCAGCTTGTACTCGGCCACCTTCTCGCGCATACGGGCAAGCTCTGCGCGCAACTCTTCGTTCTCCCGCTCTTTTTCCGCTAGTGCTTTAGCGGCCTCTTCATCCCGCTTATGCAGTTGCGCCTGCACGGCCAGCAACTGCTTCGCGCTCTGCTTGACCTGCGCCTCAAGCGGCGCCGGAATCAACGCAGGGTCGAACAACTGATTGGTAACTAGCTGCTGGCGGCTGTAGTTGCGGTAGAACCAGTAGCAGATGTGGTGCAGCTCCAGCAGCGCCTGCGCCGCATCGGCGGCGGCCACCTTGCGCTCGCTGTGCACCGCCGCATTGCCCGCCTTCTGCACCAGCTTGAACTTGTTGAACAGCGGCGGCGGCAGCGCATTCTTGAAACAGGGCTGGTGGATCAGCGTGTTGAGCGTGTCGTCGTAACCGGGCTGCCGCATCGCCGGGTCGTAACGGTAAACCCACTGCACCGCACGCTCCATGGCAAAGCGCGCGTAGAAACAGGCGGCGCGCGGATCGGCCTGCACCAGCGCTTCGGCCTTGCTTGCAGACTCTTGCAGCTCCGGCCATTCGGCCATGAAAGTGAAGTTGGACATGCGCGCCTTTCCTGCCTATGCCGCCTTGCGTTCCGGGGCGGTGAGTTCGCCGTTGAAGGCGCGTTGCAACAGAGCTTGGAATACTTGCTCAAAGTGCTCGCCTTTACTTTTCGCTGCTTGTATTTGCCTCTCAATCAGCTCAAGCGCCGCGACGAATTGCTCCTGTTTGTTTCTATCCTCTTGAGGGATTGGCAGCGCCTTCAGTTGCGACATATTGATTGAAGCCAAATTTGTTGTCTGTTTGGCACAACGAAGGAAATAGAGCTTGGCCTTTGATGAACGCAAATAGTATTCGAAGAACTTCGGCTCATAGGCATTAGAAAGGCGGACTCTGAAGATGTGATTTTGGTGAATACACTCTTTCACTTGCCCGGACCACATCGCACCACGTCCAAGCTTGTCGAAGTCACCGCCTTCGGTCATGAGAATGTCACCGGGCTGCAGAACGTATTTTTCGATGTCGCGCTCTGTCGCCTCAATTTCCTTAATTTCCGAGAGATCGAGAAAACCATCCTGGACATTGGCAACCCGAAGGTACGGAACGATGCGCGTTTGTTTGCCCTTTAGGTCGCTGCCTTTAGCTACGCCAGAAACCACGTCGGCAATGACGGAGAGAGGAACAAAACGATCTTCCGGCTTTTTGCGGTAGTCACCGAACATCTCCAGAAACAACGACTGGGCCAGTTGGTTGAGTTCGCTCTCCATCTGCTGCGCCTGTTTGCGCAGTCGGTCCGCCTGCTCCAGTACGCTGGCGATCTGTTTTTGGGTTGCGAGGGGCGGGAGGGGAATTGGTATGCGTGAGGCATCTGTTTTTGACAGCTTTGCCCGTGTAGCGCCTTTGATGTAAGGCGTCACGTCGTAGCGCGCCATTACTCGCCATAAGTACTCAAGATCAACAACGCTTGTTGGCTTAATTACGTGCGCGTGATTGTTGACCCAATATTTCCCTCTGGCGATATAGGCAATATCTCTACTGGGATCACCAAAATTGCCGCCATCTTCAGCAAGCAATAGTAGTGGCTCGTCGAAGAGATAACTATCAACTGAGTCCTGCTGACCATTTGCACCATAGTAAGGATATGGGCCTGCTTTTCTATCGCTTGCAGTTATTGGGACTCTCTTGTGATCCAGAAACTCCACTACTGACCCAAGTGATTTTACAGGCCACTGCTTAGAAAATATTTCGGGTCGTATCACAGCATCTTCTCCAATGCCCGAATGCCCTCATCCATTGCTTGCTGCAATTTCTTGATGCGCGCCAGTATCACCTTGGGCGGGTCGTATTGCACTTCTTCGTACACCACTTGCTTGTAGCGGTTGATGGAGAGGTCGTAGCCGTTCTGCACGATCTCTTCTTTCGGCACGAGGAAGGATTGCTCGGTGCGGGCGCGACTGCCTTCCTGCTCGCGCGCGAACCAGCGGGCGATGATGTCGGGGATGTTGCATTTGTCGTGGTCGTCGAAGGCCGCGCCGTTGCGCTCGAACAGATGTTCGCGCTGTTCGTCGCTGATGAGCGGGGTGCGCTTGTCGTCGAGGCTGTAGCCGTCGGCCTGCATGTCGTAGAACCAGACCTTGTCGGTGCCGCCGACGCCGGTTTTGGTGAAGAACAAGATCGCGGTGGAGACGCCGGCGTAGGGTTTGAATACGCCGGAGGGCATGGAGACGACGCCTTCGAGCTTGTGCTTTTCGACCAGGGCCTGGCGGATTTCCTGGTGCGCTTTGGTGGAGCCGAACAGCACGCCGTCGGGAACGATGACGGCGGCGCGGCCGCCGCTCTTCAGCATGCGCAGGATGAGGGCGAGGAACAGCAGCTCGGTTTTTTCCGAGGGGCCTTTCTTTTCTTCCCTGGGGTTGTCTTCGTCTTCATCCTCATCTGCCTGCTTGCGCTTGGCCACGGCCTTCTTGGGCGATTTGCCGAGGGCGGTGAGCAGGTCGGGGGAGAGTTCTTCGTAGGCGACCGAGCCCTTGAACGGCGGGTTGGCGAGGATGAGGGTGTAGGCGTCCTTGATGTTGGCCGCGCCGTAGTCGCTCAAGCTGTCGCGGTAATCGACCTTGGGGTTTTCGATGCCGTGCAGCAACAGGTTCATCGCGCCGATGCGCAGCATGCTCTGGTCGAAGTCGTAGCCGGTGAACATGCTGTTGTGGAAGTGCTTCTCGTTTTCCTTGCGCAGCAGTTGCGCCGCGTAATCGCGGCGCACGTATTCCTCCGCCGCCATGAGGAAGCCGCAGGTGCCCGCCGCCGGGTCGCAGATGAGGTCGCTCTTGTCGCCGTCGAGCACGGGCGCGGTCATCGCCACCATGAGGTTGATGATGTGGCGCGGGGTGCGGAACTGGCCGTTGGTGCCCGCGGTGGTGAGCTTGGAGAGCATGTACTCGTACAGGTCGCCCTTGGTGTCGCGATCCTCCATGTCGAGCCTGTCGATGAGCTGCACCACTTGATCCAGCAGCGAGGCCTTGGGGATCATGAAGATGGCGTCTTTCATGTGCTGGGCGAAACTGGATTCTGCGCCGTGCAGGGTCTTGATGAAGGGGAAGACCTTGTCGCGCACCAGCTCGAACATGAGCTGCGGGTCCATGTTCTTGAACTTGTGCCAGCGCCAGGCATCCTGCGCCGGGGCGAACACGGGGCGGTCGATGGGCGTGCCGAAGGCGTTGGCCGCTTTTTCCTTGAGGGTGTGAATGTCGTCGAGGCGGCGGATGAAGAGCAGGTAGGAGAATTGCTCGATCACCGAGATGGGGTTGGTGATGCCGCCGGTCCAGAAGGCTTCCCAGATTTTGTCGACTTGGTTGCGGAGTTTGCCTGTGAGCATGGGTTCTTCTTGTTGTTCGTTAATGCGGTTCGGGCGCAATGTCTGGCGCCCACGTCAGGCCTGAGGCAAATTGGTCCAGCAGGCGGGTTGCATAGCCTACGGGATCATCCTTGCCCCTGAATGTTCGGGCCATATCTTCAAGCAGGCGTCGTCTCTTGTTTCCATTCAATATATCGACAAGACCCGCGAGCGTTTCAGGTAATGCCATGTGTGCAGCATCCCGCCCCAGCAGCCATGCGCCGGCAAGCTCGACATCGTAGCCGGCGGCTTCCAGCGCATCCGTGGCGTCTTCGTAGATGCGCTCCAGATTTCCTGCTGCAGGATAATCACCGAGGAGGGATGCAAGATCAAGTGCGTCCTTGGGATCTTCGTGCCCCCGGTCTGCCCATGCAAACACCTTCAGGATCGCGATGCCGGGCAACGAGGCCACGTTAATGATCGTTCCTTCCGCTATTTCCACTTGAACGGCCGCGCTCAGCGCGTCCTGATATCCCGCCACATTCATGACGAAGCTTTTATCGGGCGGCCATGCAATCTGATTCGATTCATGCTCGATGCCGCCAAACGGAATCAGGTCAACTTTGTATGGGCGCTCAAGGCCTTCCAGTTTCATATACAACCGTTGGGTGATCTTGCTGTCGGTGGTGCACTGCGAGTTTTGCACCAGGTATTGTTTCAGCTCGTCGAATTGTTTCCAGTCATCCATCGCAAAGGCAAAATCGACATCGCGGGTAGCTCGCCCCGGGTTAAGGCCATACACATTTTCGAGCAGGATGATGCGCGCCGTTGCCCCAACCAATAGCAGCGGCAACCCCAGTGCCTGCGCTGCGTGCAGAACACTCATGATCACCCGCCTTGCAGTCGGGTCGATGGGGCGATCGGCCTTAGGCCGGTAGATTTGCGATGTGCTCGTCATAAATCATCCGGGCAGTTTCCAGATTGCGCGGGTCCAAAGTTGCCGCCAGATCGGCGTAGACCAGCAGCGGTGGCACGGTTTCCGGCATGGCTGGTTCATCCTTAAAATCCCAGAACGCCTCCAAAATTTCTATGCCTCCTTTGGGGTCGGCACGCAGCTTGTTGTCTGCAACAAGCTGCGTCAGAGTTTTCTTCGTTGCGTCGGCGTGCCAGTAGATCGTGATTGTTTCAGGACGCAGATGACCGGTCAGTTTCTCCGCCGCCACCTCGCCGCCCCATTGCGCGTTGTATCGAGTGATATCGACGTTCGCCCACCAGTCCCGGGTCGGTGCCGTGAACCTCCTGGCATTCAGCTTGGGGCGCAGTTTAATCGGAAAATTGGTAATCCATTCCTGCAGCAGTTTTTCGCGCTGCACTAAAGTGCGACCGCCTTTATTCTTCCCTCCCAAGGTAAAGCCGCGTGCATCCAGATCAAAGAACACCCACCCCACAGCGCCCAGCGCAATGCCCGCAGTGTCCTTGATCACTCGATAAGGAGCATTGAGTAAATCCGGTTTGCACAACAAGGCAAAAATCATGCGCAGATTTGTCGCAGTACCTTTCCCTTTTGCATCTTCCGTTACCCACGGCAGTTTCTCGTTTTCTTTAATGCGCTCGCCTTTCACCAGCACCATCAGTCCAGGTTGATGCAGGTATGCATTGCCCGCTGTATCGATAAATTGCAGGTCAATCTCACGGCATTTTTCTGCGATCTCGGTCGTAATACGCGGTGCCACCAGCAGCAGATTTTCGACATTTTTGGCTGCGCGATTTTTCAAATCGTGCAGAGGCGCAAAACGATCAACGCGCTTGATCTCGGCCAGGTAGGCATATTGCTGTCCGTTCGCTTCTAACTTTATCTGCGCATCGGCTCGCCAGCCATTCGCTGTTTCGGGTTCAAGCGTAATCGCCTGACCAACGACGCCAGTTGTTTTCTGCAAAGCATCCAATGCCAAATGCAGAATGGTTTGTTCTTTCTCAAAGGCCATTGTTCATGATTGTTATTGCGTTCACGATACGTGAACAATATTTAATATTGAACAAAATATCAAGCAATATTGTTCATGTTTTTATCATGTTCACTATTCGTGAACATTTCTTAAATATGAACATATAATTATATTTTATTTATATACATTGTGTTACATGCATGCTCAATCCAAAAAAAAACGGGGAAGCATTGCTGCTTCCCCGTCGCATTGACACTTTTACACCTGACTTTATATTTTAGATATTTCGAAAAATCTAAAATAAGGCTACTGGATCTTTTAGAAAATCAAAAAGATTTACAGGAACAGTCCTTTTGAATCACTTCCGCCCTATCGCCCGATACCCAATATCCCTGCGCATCTGCGCGCCGTCGAAGTGGATGGTGTCGGCGATTTCGTAAGCGCGCTTCTGCGCCTGCTTCACCATGTCGCCCAGGGCAACGACACACAGCACGCGCCCGCCGCTGGTGACCACCTTGCCGTCCTGCATGGCGGTGCCGGCATGGAACACATGCGCGTCTTCCAGCTTCTTCGGCAAGCCGGTGATAACGTCGCCCTTACGCGGCGTGTCGGGATAGTTCGCAGCGGCCATCACCACGCCCAGCGCGGTGCGGCGGTCCCATTCCGCTTCGATCTTGTCCAGCGTGCCGTCGATGGCATGCTCGACGATGGCAGCGAAGTCGCTCTTCAGGCGCAGCATGATGGGCTGCGTTTCGGGGTCGCCCATGCGGCAGTTGAACTCCAGCACCTTGAGACCGCCGTCCGGCGAGATCATCAGTCCCGCATACAGGAAGCCGGTATAGGTGATGCCCTCGCTTTCCATGCCGCGCACCACAGGCTGGATCACTTCGCGCAGCACCTTGGCATGAATCGTCGGCGTAACCACCGGCGCCGGCGAGTAGGCGCCCATGCCGCCGGTATTCGGCCCTTGATCGTTGTCCAGCAGGCGCTTGTGGTCCTGGCTGGTCGCCATCGCCAGCACGTTCTTGCCATCGACCATGACGATGAAGCTGGCTTCTTCGCCTTCGAGGAATTCTTCGATCACCACGCGCGCGCCGGCATTGCCGAGCTTGTTGTCGGAGAGCATCATGTCGATGGCGTCGAACGCCTCGTCCTTGCTCATCGCCACCACCACGCCCTTGCCTGCGGCCAGGCCGTCGGCCTTGATGACGATGGGCGCGCCGTGCTTCTCGACATAGGCGCGGGCTTGAGCGATGTCGCTAAAGGTCTCGAAGAAGGCGGTGGGGATATTGTGGCGCGTCATGAAGCGCTTGGCGAAATCCTTGGAGGATTCGAGTTGCGCGGCGGCCTTGGTGGGGCCGAAGATCTTCAGCCCCGCCGCGCGGAACGCATCCACGACACCCGCCGCGAGCGGCGCTTCCGGACCGACCACCGTGAGCTCGATGTTCTCGCGTTTGACGAATTCAATGAGGTCGGGTATTGCAGAAATCGCGACATTCTCCACGCCCTCTTCCAATGCGGTGCCGGCGTTGCCCGGTGCAACGTATACCTTCTGTACCTTGGCGCCCTGCGCCAGGCGCCACGCCAATGCGTGCTCGCGACCGCCGTTGCCGATAACCAATATTTTCATTTCAACCCTTTTTTGCCACAGAGATCACAGAGTACACAGAGAAGCAAGCAGGTTTTCTCTGTGGTCTCTGTGATCTCTGTGGCTGAATGTTTTTAGTGTCTGAAGTGCCTGTAGCCTGTGAAGACCATAGCGAGTCCATGCTCGTCCGCCGCAGCAATGACTTCCTCGTCGCGCATCGAGCCACCGGGCTGGATGACGGCTTTCGCGCCCGCCGTTGCCAGCACATCCAAACCATCGCGGAACGGGAAGAAGGCATCCGACGCCACCACAGAACCGGCAAGGCTCAGGCCTGCGTTCTGCGCCTTGATGCTGGCGATGCGTGTGGAGTCCACGCGGCTCATCTGGCCCGCGCCGACACCCAGCGTCTGGCCATCCTTGCAGAATACGATGGCGTTGGACTTGACGTACTTCGCCACGCGCCACGCGAACAGCAGGTCAACCAACTGTTCCCTGGTGGGCTGCACCTTGGTGACGACCTTGAGTTGCGAGGACTGCACGTTCAGTGCATCCGGCGTTTGCACCAGCAGGCCGCCGCTCACGCGCTTGAAGTCGAACTGGTTGTGCGCGTTGGAGAGCGGCACGCTGAGCACGCGCACGTTCTGCTTGGCGGCGGTGACCTTCAGCGCGGCTTCGGTCGCGCTCGGCGCGATGATGACTTCGACGAACTGGTTGGTGGTGATCTGGGTGGCGGTCTCCGCATCCAGCTCGCGGTTGAAGGCGATGATGCCGCCGAACGCGGAGGTGGTGTCGGTGGCGTAGGCCAGTTTGTACGCGTTCAGCGCAGTGTCTGCGATCGCCACGCCGCAGGGGTTGGCGTGCTTGACGATGACGCAGGCCGGTTCATCGAAGGTCTTCACCAGTTCCCATGCCGCATCGGAATCGCCGATGTTGTTGTAGCTGAGTTCCTTGCCCTGCAACTGGGTGTAACCGGCAATGCCGCCCGGCAGGGTGATGAGGTCGCGGTAGAACGCGGCCTTCTGGTGCGGATTCTCGCCGTAGCGCATTTCCTGCACTTTGGCGAAATTGAAATTGATTTGTGCCGGAAACTCGCTCTTGCTGCCATCGCTGTTGATGGCGGTGAGGTAGTTGCTGATCATGCTGTCGTAGGCGGCGGTGTGCGAGAACGCCTTCTTCGCCAGGTCGAACTTGGTGGCGGCAGAGACTTCACCCTGGTTGGTCTGCATCTCGGCCAGCACGTCCGCGTAGTCGGCCGGATCGGTGACGATGGCGACATGCGCGTGGTTCTTGGCCGCGGAACGCACCATGGCCGGCCCGCCGATGTCGATGTTCTCGATGGCGTCTTCGAGCGTGCAACCGGGCTTGGCGATGGTCGCCGCGAACGGGTAAAGGTTCACCACCACCAGGTCGATGGTCGGGATGTCGTGCTTCTTCAACGTGGAGACATGCTCGGGCAGGTCGCGGCGCGCCAGGATGCCGGCATGCACTTTCGGTTGCAGTGTCTTCACACGCCCGTCCAGCATTTCCGGGAATCCGGTGTAGTCTGCCACTTCGGTGACGGGGATGCCGTTGTCGGCGAACAGCTTGGCGGTGCCCCCGGTGGACAAGATCTTGACGCCAAGCTGGTGCAGGCCCTGGGCAAATTCGAGGACGCCGGACTTGTCCGACACGCTGATGAGTGCTTGTTTGATGGCCATCTGGATTTTTTCCTGGATTATTTGATTCGGTGATCCTGCATCTTCTTGCGCAAGGTATTGCGATTGATGCCCAGCAATTCGGCGGCGCGCGTCTGGTTGCCGCCTGCATGGTGCAACACGGTCTCGATGAGCGGCTTTTCCGCGCAACAGATCACCATGTCGTATATCCCGCACGAGGGCTCTTCGCCGCCGAGGTCCTTGAAATAGTCGTTGACTGCCTTGCGCACATGCCTGGCAATGTCGTTCTCGTTGATACTGCAATCTTCGGTCATGCTGCCCCCTTGTTATTCACTGCGCCGGCCCGGCATGCAGGCTGCCATGCAACCTGGTGTCACGCTGCCAGCTCCCCTTCGTAAAGCAGTCTCTCGCTGCCTGCCTTTTGTTCCTCGAAGAAATCCGTCACCGCCCGCATCTGTTCGTCCACGCTCTCCAGCTGGTTCATGCGGTGTCGAAACACGGCCGACCCCGGCAACCCCTTCGTATACCAGGAGATGTGCTTGCGCGCCACGCGCAGCCCGGTATGCTCTCCATAAAACCCATAGAGCTCATCGAGATGGCTAATCAACACGGCCTGTATTTCGCCAACTTGCGGCGACAGCAGGTGCTCACCTGTCTGCAGGAAATGCTCGATCTCGCGGAACAGCCAGGGACGGCCTTGTGCGGCACGGCCGATCATCACCGCATCGGCTCCGGTGTGCTGCAGCACGAAGCGGGCTTTTTCGGGCGTGGTGATGTCGCCGTTGGCGATGACCGGGATATCCACTTCAGCCTTGACGGCGCGGATGGTGTCGTATTCGGCATCGCCGGTATAGGCGCAGGCCCGAGTCCTGCCATGAATGGCCAATGCGCGGATGCCGCTGGATTGGGCAATGCGCGCGATGTTGACCGCATTGCGGTTGGTCTTGTCCCAGCCGGTGCGTATCTTCAGGGTGACCGGCACGTCCACCGCGCCGACCACCGCCTCCAGTATCTCCGACACCAGTTTTTCATTCTGCATCAGCGCGGAACCGGCCATCACGTTGCAGATCTTCTTCGCCGGACAGCCCATGTTGATGTCGATGATCTGCGCGCCGTGATCCACGTTGTAGCGCGCAGCCTGCGCCAGCATCTTGGGATCGGCGCCAACGATCTGGACGGAAATCGGGTCGACCTCGCCTTCGTGGTTGGCGCGGCGCATGGTCTTTTCCGACCCGTACAGCAGGGAATTGGATGCCACCATCTCGGATACCGCCATGCCGGCGCCCATGCGCTTGCAAAGCATGCGGAACGGCCGGTCCGTCACGCCCGCCATGGGTGCGACGATGAGGTTGTTTTTGAGCTTGTAGCGTCCGATCTGCATGATGATTTCCAAAGGGGGCGGCGATTATAAATTAATCAACCTGCCCATGCTATGATGCTCGGAGATTTTTCTGCGGGAAATGAAGTTTCGGCATGGAATTCGATATCGTTATCATCGGCGGTGG
>JAJXTT010000110.1 GCA_021783525.1 Pseudomonadota bacterium | reverse complement strand
GCCTACCGGCACCGCCAAGATAGAAGAGACGGAATACAACGTCAGCCTGAACAGTTCGCCGACGACGATCGAGGGACTGAACAACATGCCCGTAAAGACCGTGGGCGGTGCAACGACTTTCCTGCGGGAGGTCGCCCATGTCCGCGACGGGTTCTCCCCGCAGACGAATATCGTCAAGCAGAATGGCCAGCGCGGGCTGCTCTTGTCCATCTACAAGAATGGCGGCGCCTCGACCATCGACGTGGTCAACGACCTCAAGGCCAGGCTGCCCACTTTGCTGCCGCTGCTGCCCAAGAGCGTCGACGTCGCGTTGCTGGCGGACCAGTCGGTATTCGTCAAGACGGCGATCAGAGGAGTCTCGCATGAGGCGCTGATCGCGGCAGGACTGACGGCCATGATGTTGCTGCTATTCCTGGGCAATCTGCGCACGACCTCGATCATCGCCATTTCGATCCCGTTGTCGATATTCACTTCGATCATTTTGCTGCACGCGGTGGGCGAGACCATCAATATCATGACGCTGGGCGGGCTGGCGCTGGCAGTCGGCATTCTCGTGGACGACGCGACGGTGACGATCGAGAATATCGAGCGCCATCTGCACATGGGCTCGAACCTTTATACGGCGATCCTCGACGGTGCAGGCGAAATCGCCATCCCCGCCTTTGTCTCGACCTTGTGTATCTGTATCGTGTTCGTGCCCATGTTCTTCCTCGAAGGTGTGGCTCGCTATCTGTTCGTGCCGCTGGCCGAAGCCGTGGTGTTCGCGATGCTGGCGTCCTACGTGCTGTCTCGCACGTTGGTGCCGACCCTGGCCCTGCTGCTGATGGGGCACCAGAAACGCACCGGCAGGATCGCAAAGTGGGTGTTCGGCGTGCATGAATCGTTCAACCGGCGTTTCGAGAAGTTGCGCAACGTCTACGTGCTTCTGCTGAGCCACCTGCTGACGCACCGCCGCAGTTTTATCGCGGGGTTCCTCGGTTTTTGCCTCTTGTCCTGCGGACTCTACCTGATGCTTGGGCGCGATCTTTTCCCCACGGTGGATACCGGCCAGATCAAGCTGCACATGCGGGTACCGACCGGAACCAGGATAGAGAACACCGCACTGATCTCCGATGCCGTCGACAGCGCGTTGCGCGAGATAATTCCCGCAAAGGAACTGGCATCGATCATCGACAATATCGGTTTGCCGTACAGCGGCATCAATCTTTCGTACAGCAACTCGGGCACCATCGGCACGCTGGACGCCGACATCCTGATTTCGCTCAACCCCGATCACCGGCCGACCAGCGAATATATCGACAAGATCCCGGCAGAGTTGGGCAAGCGTTTCCCGGGTGTCGAGTTCTTTTTCCAGCCGGCCGATATCGTGGCCCAGATCCTCAACTTTGGCATTCCCGCGGCAATCGACGTACAGATATACGGCAACAACATCGCCGAGAACACCGCCTTCGCCGGAAAGCTCATGAACCGGATCAAGGCCGTCAACGGGGCCGTCGACGTGCATGTCCACCAGCGGCTGGACGAGCCGGGGATCGCGCTGGAGATGGATCGTCCGCGCTTGCAGAGCATCGGCATCAGTCCTGCCGACGTGGCCCAGAATATCCTTCTGCCGCTTTCCGGGAGCCAGCAGACGCAGCCGGCCTTTTTCCTCAACCCGTCCAACGGCATCGTCTACAACATCCAGGTGCAGGCGCCGCAATACAAGATCAGCTCCCTCGACGACCTGATGCATCTGCCGGTCAATATTCCCGGCGCAAAGGATATTGCGCCGCAGGTGCTCAGCAATCTGGTGAAGGTTTCGCCGTACAAGGAGCCGAGCATCGTGACGCACAACAACATCCTCACCTCTGTCGACATCTACGCGAACGTGCGCGGTCGCGACCTCGGCTCCGCGGCCAGCGAAATCCAGGCGCTCATTGACGAAGCCAAACCCGGCTTGCCGAAGGGCAGCCGCATCGCGATGCGCGGGCAGGTGCAGACCATGCAGTCTTCCTATATCGGCCTGGGTTTGGGGATCATTGGCGCCATCGTCCTGGTCTATCTGCTGATCGTGGTCAACTTCCAGTCCTGGATCGATCCGTTGATCATCATTTCGGCGCTGCCTGCCGCCCTGGCCGGTATCGCCTGGATGCTGATATTGACCGGAACGGATCTGAGCGTGCCGGCGCTGACGGGCGCGATCATGACGATGGGCGTGGCGACCGCCAACAGCATTCTGGTTGTGGCGTTCGCCCGGCAGCGGCTGGATGCCGGGTTGCCGCCGCTCTCGGCAGCCCTTGAGGCCGGCGCCACGAGGCTGCGCCCGGTCCTGATGACGGCCCTGGCGATGATACTCGGCATGATCCCGATGGCGATCGGCATCGGCGAGGGCTCGGAGCAGAATGCGCCTCTCGGCCGCGCCGTGATAGGCGGCTTGCTGTTTGCGACTGTTTCAACGCTGCTCTTCGTTCCCGCCGTTTTTGCCTCTTTCCACCAATGGCTTGCCGCGCGGAAAGCGCGCAATCAGGAAGACGGCGCGCCCACCACCACACCTGCTTCTGCATAGGACACACATCATGACCGATCAGCGACATTCTCATCAGGGTTTGCCGGAATTCCATCTGTACGGAGCTGCACAGGAAAGCAGCCGGCATCAAGTCGTCCGCACCGCCCGTTGGGTGACTGTGGCCATTGTCGTTCTGCTTTTGCTGGGTCTGGGCTGGGCTTTGCTCGTGCGCCGGGCCAATGCGGAGTTGCTGGCGGCGCGGGCTGCCGAGAATGCCATCCTCCAGGTGCACGTTGTTCAACCGAGCGCCGGTGGCTATGAGCCGAAGCTGACCTTGCCCAGTGCCTTGCAGGGTATCTACGAGGCGCAGATCTATGCGCGCACCAGCGGATATGTCAGGCAGTGGTTCAAGGATATCGGCCAGCCGGTGAAGAAAGGCGATTTGCTGGCGACACTCGATATCCCCGATATCAACAAGCAGGTCGATGAGGCCAGGGCGAATTTCGAACTCGCAAAGATCGCGTACGAGCGCTGGGGCAAGTTGCGCGAGCACGATGCAGTCTCGCAGCAGGAATATGACGAGAAGACCGCCGCATACCAGCAGACCGAGGCCGCGCTCAAGCGTCTGCGCGACCAGCAGAGCTTCAGCAATGTGCTCGCCCCGTTCGATGGCATCGTGACGAAGCGCGAAATCGACAACGGAGACCTGATGAATGCCGGCAACGGCGGCAAGGGGCAGACGATGTTTGCTGTCGCGCAGATCGACAGGCTGCGTCTCTATGTCTATGTCCCGCAATACCGGGCCGACCGGATACGCGTCGGCGACAGCGTGGATATTCTCCGGCCGGAAGCTGCCGACAGGCCGGTCAAGGGACGGATCGTGCGCACTGCGGGCGCGATCGATCCGGCGACGCGCACCCTGCAGGTCGAAATACAGGTGCCGAATGCCGACCACAGCCTCTTGCCCGGTGCGTACGTGGACGTCGCGCTCACGCTGAAATCGAACGGAGGATTGATCCTGCCGACCAATGCCCTGTTGTACAACTCTGCGGGTACACGGGTCGCAGTCGTTCAGCCGGACGGCAAGGTCAGGTTGCAGGCCGTGACCGTGGGTACCGACTACGGCCACGACATCGAGATCAAGGCCGGTGTGAAACCCAACGACAAGGTGGTCATGAATCCTCCCGACTCGATCGGCGACGGACAGCCGGTGACAATCGCCGCCGAAACCGCCAAAGGAATTTGACCGCCATGCGCCCCCTCATGCTGCTCGCCGGTCTGCCGTTGCTATGTGCGGCTTGCGCGTCTATCGGCCCCGACTACAAGCGCCCGGCGATCACCGACATGCCCGCCGGCTGGAAGACCGGGACGGAGTGGCAGCCTGCCAGCCCTGCCGACGCCGTTCCCAAGAAGGAATGGTGGAAGACCTTCGGCGACAAGCAGCTCGACGAACTTGAAAGCAATTGCCTCAGGGACAACCCGGGTCTGAAAGCGTCGGTGGCGCGCCTCGACCAGGCGATTGCGCAAAGCAACGCACATGCCGCCGCCATGTTCCCGACGGTCGCACTGAATGCGGATGCTTCGCGCACCCGCACGTCGGCAAACCGGCCGCAGTTTGCTTACAACATACCCAACACCAGTACGGTACAGAACGACTTCAGGCCGAACGTCACCGTCAGTTATGAGATCGACTGGCTGGGGCGGGTGCGCAGGGACATCGAGAGTGCCCGCGCCAGCGCCGAACAGGCGGCGGCCGACCAGGAAAACGTGCGCCTGGTGCTGACCGCCCAGGTCGCATCGGCCTATTTTCAGGTGCGCCAGCTCGACGAAGAGATCGGTCTCGTCTCCGACACGATCGCATTGCAGGAAAAAGTGCTCGATCTGACCCGCGTGCGCCACGATTTCGGCGCGGCTGCGGAGAACGATGTGGCCTTCCAGAACGCGCTGGTCTCGTCGAGCAAGGCACAACTCGATTTGCTGAAGAATCAGCGCAAGCAGACTGAAGACACGCTGGCGACGCTGACGGGCGTTCCGGCCGCGAGCTTCAGCATCGCCGCAGGCACGCTTCCGGCCCAGACCCCGGCGATCCCCGCCGGGCTGCCGGCAAACCTGCTTGAGCGGCGGCCCGATATCGCCTCGGCAGAACGCGCGATGGCGGCCGCCAATGCCCAGATCGGCGTGGCCAAGGCGGCCTATTTTCCGTCGTTGATCCTGGCGCCGGCACTTGGCGGCTACGAGTCGAACACCCTGTCCAATCTGGTTTCGGCACCGTCACTGGTGTGGTCCATCGGCGCGCAGGCCAGCCAGACCCTGTTCGACGGCGGAAGGATCGGCGCAGGGGTCGATTTTGCTCAGGCGGGCTATGTCGCCGCAGTCTCCAATTACCGGCAAGCCGTACTGGTCGCAATACAGGAAACCCAGGATGCACTGGGCAATCTGCAAGGCCTGGAGTCCGCCAGGCAAAAGCAGGATGAAGCCGTGCGTGACGAGAACAAGGCCTATGAGATCACTTTGTTGCGCTACAAGGAAGGACTGGACAATGCCCTGACCCTTGCCACGGTGCAGCAAAACCAGTTGTCTGCCTTGCGCGTCCAGTCCCAGATACGCGGGGGCCAGTTTCAATCGGCGGTGAGCCTGCTGAAGGCGCTGGGTGGCGGCTGGAAAGAGGCCAATTATTGATCCGCACGTGGTTGAGGAAGACGGCAAGGCGACCGCGTGCCGGGCAAAAGTGATGTTGTCCTTGAGACATGGCGCGGCTTCCCCCTTCTCAAGGGAGAAGGGGCCCAGAATGAAGTCCATGCATTGATGTGGACAGCCGGTCGGGCATTCCGGAAAGTTCAGGTGCCGCAGAACGTGCGGTGGTTAGCGGTCTGTTCGGGCGAGGCCGGCTCGGCATACAGGGTAGCCTCCTCGCGTCCGGTATAGGGGTCACGCAAGATCTCCAGCAGCCGGTTGAACGGGGCGAGGTCGCCATTGCCGGTGGCAGCCTCGAGTGCTTGTTCGACAAGGTGGTTGCGGGGGATGACATAGGGATTCACGCGCCGCATGTCCGCGGCGATCTCCGAGGCCGGTCTTTTCTCCAGGGCCAGTCGGCCCTGCCAGCGCGGAAGCCATTCGTCGAGCTTCGCGATATCGCCGCGAAACACGCTCCGCAAGGGCGCTGGATCGGATTCCGCCGCATCCGCAAGATAGCGCCAGGCCAGAATGTAATCGGCTTGCCCCGTGTGCAGCGCATCCAGGAAATCCCGTGCCAGCTTTGCATCGTCCGCTTCGGCGAGTTCCAGACCAAGCTTGCGTCGCATCATCGCAAGCCAGGAATTTTCGTATCGGTCTGAAAACGACTTGATCGCGTCTGTCGCCAACTGAACGGCTCGTTCGCTATCTTCGTCCAGCAGGGGCAGCAATGTTTCGGCAAATCGCGCCAGGTTCCATTGCGCGATCGCGGGCTGGTTTCCGTAGGCGTAGCGTCCCCTGTGGTCTATCGAGCTGAACACTGTTGCCGGGTCGTAATGCTCGAGGAACGCGCAAGGTCCATAGTCGATGGTCTCGCCGGAAAGCAACATGTTGTCGGTGTTCATTACGCCATGGATGAACCCGACACCCATCCACCTTGCGACAAGTTCGGCCTGCCGCGCAACCACTCCCCGCACGAACTCGATATAGGGCCTTCCGGTCAATTCCGGGTAATGACGCCTGATCGTGTAGTCCGCGAGCCTGCGTACGGATTCAACTGCGTTTCGCGAGGCGAAATATTCAAAGGTCCCGATACGAATATGGCTTGCCGCAACGCGGGTCAGGACCGCCCCCGGCAGTGCACTTTCGCGATACACGAACTCCCCTGTGGCGACAACGGCCAGTGCGCGCGTGGTGGGAATGCCGAGATGGTACATGGCCTCGCCCATCAGGTATTCGCGCAACATCGGTCCGATCGCGGCCTTGCCGTCGCCGCTGCGCGAAAAGGGCGTACGCCCCGATC
>JAJXTT010000109.1 GCA_021783525.1 Pseudomonadota bacterium | reverse complement strand
ACTCGAACATCAGCTTCGGCGCCATCGGCTGGCCGTTGTTCATGGCGATGATCAGGCTGTCGCTGTCGGCGGGGATGGCCTTGCCCGTGGCCGGGTCGATCACGCCATTCAAGGCGCCCGGGCCGAGGTAGGGGACGACGCTGCCGTCGGAGAGGCAGGCGAAGATATTTTCAAATGAGGTACTCATGGGAATGACTCCTTGCTGTGAATGACGAGTGGATCATTCGCAAGAAGCGGGCCAAAGCGTCCGCCCAGGATTGGCGCGGGTTGCGGCGGGGATCGGTTTGGAGGGAAGGCGACAAAGCCCAAAACCTTGTCGCACAAGGGTGCGAGGGTAGAGCGGTCAGAGTTCGAAAACATGCCCGCGCTGCAACATCTGCGGTTTGAACTCATTTGCAGCTTGCAGCACTTCGCGCATGGTGATTTCCTCGTATCCGGCTTCCATGTGCACGATGAACAGCTCCGCCGGGTGATCCAGCAGGCGCATTCCCCGCACCAGGATATCCGCCGTGGTGTGCCCGGAGCGCTGCGCACCGATGGCGTTGTCGTTGCGAAATGTATTCTCGATCAGCAGGTATCTCAGATTGTCGATGTGGTTCAGCGCCTGCCAGAAATCCGGACAGAAGGTGGTGTCGGCGCCATATACCCAACTGGCCAGTCTGTTATCGACACGATAGCCAACGCACGGAACGGAATGGCGTGCCGGTAGCGCGGTGATGAGCCGGCCGCCCAGTTCCACCGTCTCGCCCGGCCGTACCGGCGTGAAACGGATATACGGGCGTTCCGGAACGGGCTGTACGGTGTAATCTGGCCACAACTGGCCGTTGAACATGTGTTCCCTGAGGATGGTGATGGTTTCCGGCAGCGCATAGACAGTCAGCGGCGCATCGCGAAAGCTTCCCGCCGCATCGGCCAGCATGGGCAGGAAAGCGCAGTGGTCGAGGTGCGAGTGGGTAAGGAATACGGTGTCGATGGCGATGGACTGCGCCAGGCTCAGATCGCCGGCGCCGGAACCGGCATCGATCAGGATGTCGTCGTCCACCTGATAACAGGTGGAACGCAGTTCGCCGGTGATACTGGCGCTGCAACCAAGGGTGGTGATGCGCATGGTGTCCTCCCCGATGCCAAATCTTGGCTTGATAATCAGCCACTTTTTCTTCTTTCGCAAGCCTGCTGTCGAGTACACCTTGCGGTATTACAATCACGTCTAAGGTTATACCTAAGCGAGACCGTCATGACCACCACACTCACCAGCAAAGGCCAAGTCACCATTCCCAAACAGATTCGGGATGCGCTCAACATGGAGCCGGGATGCTCGGTACAGTTCCACGTCAATCAAGAACATGCGGCGGTGCTGGGGTGTCCGCTGCTGACACGCGATGCGCGGAGGTACCAGAATTATTTTCCAAGGGTGAAGTTGATTAATCCTTGAGAGTTGGGGTGAAAACAATAGCGAAGTTGACCCTGAATCACCGCTGTGTGTTTATTCGCGCTGTTTTTTTGTAACGTGGGCATGCTTCTGTACCCACGCTGTAGATGTGAGATCAAAACATTCGGCGCAATAACGATTGCGCCCTACGCGAGCTGAATTGCGCCAGCGAAGTTGATTACGCCACGACCCTGCAGGGTGGGCACGTATTTTTTGCCCACGCTGTAGGGGAAGGTTTATCCGCGTGGGCACCGAGGCGTGCCCACCCTACCTGGCTGGCGCAAGAAGATTGGCATCTCGAGCCAAGAGCCACCTGCCGCCGATGCGCCGAAAGATAGTGAGCGTATGACCTGCTCGCTCCGTCGGTTGCTCGGCACCAGCGGGAGTGACCGAGACTGTGAGCTTGCTCCACGTATATGCCAAATCACCTGAGACGTAAATTTCCTGAATCTCTGACCTGCCTTCGAACTTTGGCCGGGGGCTGCCCGGCGGCACACGAGACAGCGCCGCAAACTCCGCCTTGTTCATGGGTGGTCTACCGTATACAAGAAAGACAACATCGTCGGTCATAAGACCGAGGACGGTATCTATATCGCCGGCTTGAGTGGCGACACGCCATGTCTCGACAAGCGAACGGATCTGCTCTTCGTCACTCATTCGTGCAAACCTCCTTGATGTGGTGCCCAACGTAAAGTATGGGTTTTGTAGGGTGGACACATATTTTATGCCCACGCTGGGGTGATGCTACCGCGTGCGCACAGGTTCGTGACCACCCTACCTGGCTTACCCTTCGACAGGCTCAGGGCGAACGGCATATTTAGTAAGCGGCAATACTAACCTCATACAACCCGCCAATCACCGTAAACTCATCTTCCCCCTGCAACATCCCCGGCAACAATCTCGTATAGCAGAACACTTTCGCCAGCGGCACGCGCGCCGTCAGCAAGTAGTCGCCGAACTCGTCGGCGCGTTCGCGGTTTGCAGTGAACGAACTCAGGCTGTTGAACAGCACCACGCGGCGTTTGTCGTCCAGCGTCGCCAGCGTCTCGTAGTCGTCCACGCGGTTCACGCCGCGATATAAGGTGAGGTGGGTCTCGCCGGGATGCTGGTGCGCCAGTTCGTACTGGCAATAGGTGTAGAGCAGGTCGAACTGCGACTCCAGTGCGTTGGTGCCGTACAGCGCGCTGGCGCGCATCTCAAGGTAATGCCGATACGCCTCGCCTGACAGGTTGCGTATCTGGCCTCCGTGATGGCGCGGCAGCAGGCCGAAGCGCGACTCCACCCAGCCTTTCAGTGCGGCCCCCTCACGACCATCCGCATCGACGCTCCAGCCGCGCACCATGCGTAAATAGTCCGCCTTTTGCCGCTTGTGCGTCGCTTGCGCGGTGTAGCCCGCCTGTTCCGGCTCGTCGAGGTAGAACGAGGCGTTCATGTGCACGGTGAAGGCGTCGGCGCGATCCGCGGCATCGTCGAGTCGATCCAGGAGCGTGAAAAGCCCGCGGTGGAATTGCGCGACGCCGTCGAGCTCGAGCGCGATGGGCGAATGCTGGAATGTCAGTCCGCCGAGGATGTCGGCAGGCAGGTTGCAGCGGTTGATCGGCAGGCGTGCCGAGCGCGGCAAAACCGGATTCTGGCTTGTAGCTACTCCTACAAAGGTATCCATCTTGTTGGGTTGCACATCCACCAATGCATGTGGGGCTGATTTATTTTTCTTATGCATTTCAACTGGTTGAGTGTTCGCCTGGGGGTGGCACGGAGCTTGCGAAGTACTGGGTGCGAGCGACGGTTTTCAATCGCAATTTAAATTCTGAAACTCTTAGGAGACTAACATGGCTCTGCGTCAATGCGCAATTTACGGGAAGGGCGGTATCGGAAAATCGACTACCACCCAGAACCTGGTGGCTGCCCTCGCTGAATCGGGCAAGAAAGTAATGATCGTCGGCTGCGATCCCAAGGCGGACTCGACCCGTTTGATCCTGCACTCGAAAGCACAAAATTCCGTGATGGAACTGGCTGCCGAAGCCGGCAGCGTCGAGGACCTGGAACTGGAAGACGTGTTGTCGGTTGGTTTCGGCGGCATCAAGTGCGTTGAATCCGGTGGGCCAGAGCCCGGTGTCGGTTGTGCCGGCCGCGGCGTGATCACCGCCATCAACTTCCTCGAAGAAGAAGGCGCGTATGACGAAGCACTCGACTTCGTGTTCTATGACGTGCTGGGCGACGTGGTGTGCGGCGGATTCGCGATGCCAATCCGCGAGAACAAGGCGCAGGAGATCTACATCGTCTGCTCCGGCGAGATGATGGCGATGTATGCCGCCAACAACATTGCCAAGGGCATCGTGAAGTATGCGAACTCCGGCAGCGTTCGTCTGGCCGGCCTGATCTGCAACAGCCGCAACACCGACCGCGAAGATGAGCTCATCATGGCACTGGCTGCGAAGCTGGGTTCGCAGATGATCCACTTCATCCCGCGCGACAACGCTGTGCAGCACGCCGAAATCCGCCGCATGACCGTGATCGAATACGACCCCACGCACAAGCAGGCTGACGAGTATCGCGCCCTGGCGAAGAAGATCGTGGAGAACAAGAAGTTTGTTATCCCGACCCCGATCACCATGGACGAGCTGGAAGCATTGTTGATGGAATTCGGCATCATGGAAGCAGAAGACGAATCCATCATCGGCAAGAAGGCCGCTGAACTGGCTGCTGCCTGAAAAATGTAGAGAGCGTCGGGTTACGGTGCAAAGAACGCACCTAACCCGACCTGCATAACCCTGACAGACTCCACATATTGGTGGGTCATTAAAGGAGAATGAAATGACAGCATTAACACGCGAAGAAACCGAAGCCCTGATTCAGGAGGTGCTTGAGGTTTATCCGGAGAAAGCAAAGAAGGACCGCGAGAAGCACCTGGCGGTCAACGATCAATCCATCGAACAGTCCAAGAAGTGCATCACCTCCAACCGCAAATCGTTGCCGGGCGTGATGACCATCCGTGGCTGCGCTTACGCCGGTTCCAAGGGCGTGGTGTGGGGCCCGATCAAGGACATGATCCACATTTCCCACGGCCCGGTTGGCTGTGGACAATACTCACGCGCCGGTCGCCGCAACTATTACGTCGGCACCACAGGCGTGAACACATTCGGCACGATGAACTTCACTTCCGATTTCCAGGAAAAGGACATCGTGTTCGGCGGCGACAAGAAGCTGGCCAAACTCATCGGCGAGATCGAGCAACTGTTTCCGCTGAACAAGGGTATCTCCGTGCAATCCGAGTGTCCGATCGGCCTGATCGGCGACGACATCGAAGCGGTTTCCAAGAAAGCGGCCAAGGAGATCGACAAGCCTGTCGTGCCCGTGCGCTGCGAAGGCTTCCGCGGCGTGTCGCAATCGCTGGGCCACCACATCGCCAACGACGCGATCCGCGACTGGGTCCTGCCGCGCCGCGACGGAAAGGCATTCGAAGGGACACCGTACGACGTGGCCGTGATAGGCGATTACAACATCGGCGGCGATGCCTGGTCTTCGCGCATCCTGCTGGAAGAGATGGGTCTGCGCGTGGTTGCGCAATGGTCCGGCGACGGCACCATCGCCGAGATGGAAAAGACGCCCAACGTCAAGCTCAACCTCATCCACTGCTACCGTTCGATGAACTACATCGCGCGCCACATGGAAGAGAAGTACAGCATCCCCTGGATGGAATACAACTTCTTCGGCCCCACCAAGGTTGCCGAGTCGTTGCGCGCCATCGCCGCCAAGTTCGACGACAAGATCAAGGAAGGCGCCGAGCGCGTCATCGCCAAATACCAGCCGCTGATGCAGGCCGTCATCGACAAGTACAAACCGCGTCTGCAGGGCAAGCGCGTCATGTTGTACGTCGGCGGTCTGCGCCCGCGTCACGTGATCGGTGCCTATGAAGACCTGGGTATGGAAGTGGTCGGCACCGGCTACGAGTTCGGCCACAACGACGACTACGACCGCACCATCAAGGATATGGGCAACGCAACGCTGCTGTACGACGACGTCACCGGCTTCGAGTTCGAGGAGTTCGTCAAACGCGTCAAGCCCGACCTGGTCGGCTCCGGCATCAAGGAAAAGTTCATCTTCCAGAAGATGGGCGTTCCTTTCCGCCAGATGCACAGCTGGGACTACTCCGGCCCGTACCACGGCTATGACGGCTTCGCGATCTTCGCTCGCGACATGGACATGACCTTGAACAACCCGTGCTGGGGCAAGATGCAGGCGCCGTGGTTGAAGAAGGATGAGTCTGTCGTGGAGAAGGCGGCTGCGTAACTCCACTCGTTCCCTCTCCCTTGCAGGGAGAGGGCCAGGGTGAGGGTAGAAGCGATCAGCCTTCACGACTCTACCCCCATCCCAACCTTTCCCCTCCAAGGGGGAAGGAGTGGAAGGCAAAGAAATCAAGTGACGCGCAGAACACCGCCGTCAATCTATCAATCTGTGCCGGCATCTGCATATGGGCAGTGCGGCTAAGGAGATAAACATGCAACAAGCTGATGACATCAAACCTTGTTATCCATTGTTCCGTCAGGACGAGTACAAGGAATCGATAGGCAACAAACAGGATAGTTTCGAGGAGCGTCACGAAGCCTCCAAGGTGCAGGACACGTTCACCTGGACGACCACGATGGAGTACCGTGAACTGAACTTCAAGCGCGAAGCGTTGACCGTGAATCCGGCCAAGGCCTGTCAGCCGCTGGGCGCGGTGCTGTGCGCACTGGGCTTCGAGAAGACCATGCCGTATGTGCACGGCTCCCAAGGCTGCGTGGCTTACTTCCGTACCTACTTCAACCGTCATTTCCGCGAACCGATCTCGTGCGTGTCCGACTCCATGACGGAAGACGCCGCCGTGTTCGGCGGCCAGAAGAACATGATCGACGGACTGGAGAACTGCCGCGCGATCTACAAGCCGGATGTGATCGCTGTGTCCACGACCTGCATGGCCGAAGTCATCGGCGACGACCTGAACGCCTTCATCCGCAACACCAGGAAGGCGGGCAACATCCCCGACGACTATCCGGTTCCGTTCG
>JAJXTT010000108.1 GCA_021783525.1 Pseudomonadota bacterium | reverse complement strand
GCTTGCATATCGGGCCGATACGCGTGCTCAATGACCTGAATAACCGGAGCAACCTGATCGGCGACGGAATCAACGTGGCACAACGCGTGATGAGCTTCGCCGACAATAACCGGCTGGTGGTTTCGCGCGCGTTCTATGACGTGGTTTCATGCCTGACCGATGATGCGGCTAAACGTTTCCGTCATCTGGGCGAGCATCTTGACAAACACGAACGTGCCCACGATTTATATGAAGTCATTTCGGGCATTGAGGAACCTGAGCCGGCTGACAAGACCATTGTGCTCAACCCGCATGAACCGGCAGTGCTGGCCCCGATCGATGCCAAAGACATTGAGATGGTGGAAACTGAATTGTGCCGGCTGATCGGCCCCTTGGCATCGGTCCTGGTCAAAAAGGCATCCGCCAGAGCGAGCTCCCTTGAAGACTTGCGCGAGATCATCAGCCAAAGCATCACCGATCCGATTCTGAAGCAGTCGTTTATATCGACTTCAGGCCGACCGTCTGATTCCCGCGTGTCGCGATCTCGGGGAGAAGCATCGCCATCGTCAAGGAGTAAAGGCGACACCACCGTAAAGGACGTTCAGTCTGAGACCAATTTGGGCAGCCCGGACAGGAATGCGATCGGCGAAGACAAGATCGCCAGGCTTGAACAGTTGTTTGTCCAGACCATCGGTCCCGTTGGACGTATCCTGATGAAAAAAGAAATGCGAAAAACGGGTGACTATGTCCATCTGTGCGAAAGGCTAGCACTCCATATCGACAATCGGGAGCTCAGGGCCTCTTTCGTGAAAAAAGTATCGTTCTGATGCCGCCGTCTTCCGGTCCTCGGCATGTTCAGTCGGTCTGAGCCATGCGCGGCTTGGAGAGTGCGGGGTTCTGCGAGAAGTAGCGCTTTACGCCGCCCAGGATCGCGTGCGCGATCCTTTCCTGGTAGGCATCGTCCTTCAGCCGTTGTTCTTCGGTCGGATTGCTGATGAACGCGGTCTCCACCAGAATCGAGGGAGTATCCGGCGATTTCAAAACGGCGAAACCGGCCTGTTCGACATGGCCGCGATGCAGGGTGTTGACGTCGCCGAGTTCCCTGAGCACATGTTTGGCAAGCTTCAGGCTGTCGCTGATCGTGGCGGTTTGCGACAGGTCGAGCAATGTGCGCGCGAGGTAGGGATCCTTGACGGCAAGGTTCACGCCGCCGATCAGGTCGGCCTCGTTTTCCTTCTTGGCCAGCCAGCGCGCGCTGGCGCTCGTCGCGCCGTGTTCGGACAGTGCAAATACCGACGAACCGCGCGCGGTCGATTTGACGAAAGCATCCGCGTGGATGGAGACGAACAGGTCGGCGTGCGCCTTGCGCGCCTTTTCCACCCGCCCCCCGAGCGGGATGAAGTAATCGCCGTCGCGGATCAGGATGGCTCGCATGCCCGGCGTGTCGTCGATCTGGGCTTTCAATCTGCGGGCGATGGCAAGCGTCACATCTTTTTCGTGCGTGCCGCGCCGGCCGCGGGCGCCGGGATCCTCGCCCCCGTGTCCCGCGTCTACGGCGATAAGCAGTATGCGGTTGCTCAGTTCGGTTCGGGCCGGTGGAGCGGGCGTGGCGACAGGCTCAGAGGCTTGCGCGACAACCGGCTTGGTTGGCACGTCGGGAACCGCGCTGGCGGCATTGGGTTCGCTGGCCGCAAGTTTGGTTTCGCCCTGCTGGGCGAGCGCCATCAGCGGATCGACAGGCACCAGCGGATATACGTCAAGCACGAGGCGATGGCCGTATTCGGCAACGGGCATCAGGCTGAACAGCTGTGGTTTGACCTGCGCCTTGAGGTCGAGCACCAGGCGCACCACCCCGGGTTTGAAGCGGCCGATACGCACGCTTTTGATATAGGGATCGTCATTGCCGATCTTGCCGGCCAGGTCGTTCAACGCGGCATTGATCTCGATGTCTTCAAGGTCGATCACCAGGCGTTCCGGATTCTTGAGGGTGAACAGGTTGTAGCGTATGGGTTCTTTTGACTCAAGCGTAAGGCGCGTGTAATCCTGCGCCGGCCAGATACGTGCCGAGGTCACCGCAACTTCGGCGTAGGCCGAGGGCAGCCACAGCATGAACAGCAAAACGGAGAGTCTTAAAGCGCGTTCAAGCATTTTTGTCCTGCGTCGGAGTAGGCATGGAGCAGGACTTCGCGTCCATCTTGAAGTATCTCGAAGGTAAGGCTGACATCTGCAGGGGGCAGTAGTCCTGTGGCTTGTTCGGGCCACTCCACAAGACAGATATTGCGTCCGTCGAAATCGTCACGGAATCCGGAACCCTCCCACTCTTCGGCATCGCGGAAGCGATACAGATCGAAGTGGCGCAAGTGTAACCCAGCTACTTCGTAATGCTCAATCAGGGTGTAAGTAGGGCTTTTGACGCGGCCTGTGTAGCCCAGCGCCTGCAGCAGCGCCCTGACCAGCGTCGTCTTGCCCGCACCGAGGTTGCCGCGCAGATAGATCACCAGCCCCGGTTGCAACGCGTGCGCGAGACGTGCCGCAAAGGCCGTCGTGGCGGCCTCATCGGGCAGGTTTATTGCGAGCTTCCGCTCGGCGGCGGAATGCCTGCTTACCTCACTTCGGCTATGATTCGGTTCATGCAAAACAGGGTTCCTCAAACGGATTACAACGCACTTGCCGCGCGCATCAAGGCATGGGGCAAGGCGCTCGGGTTTCAGGCGGTGGGCATCAGCGATACGCACCTCGACGCAGCCGAAGCGCATCTGCTGCAATGGCTGGCGGACGGCCATCACGGCGCGATGGATTATATGGCAAAACATGGCGCCAAACGCGCGCGTCCGGCGGAGCTGGTGCCCGGCACCCAGCGCATTGTCTCGGTACGCATGGACTATTACCCGCAACACGCCAGGGACACGCACGAAGTGCTGGCGGACGGCAGCCGGGCCTTCATTTCGCGCTATGCATTGGGGCGCGATTACCACAAGGTCTTGCGCAATCGCCTGGAGAAGCTGGCGCGGCAGATACGCGACGAGATCGAGTGCCGGTGCCGGGTGTACACTGACTCCGCGCCGGTGCTGGAAGTGGAACTGGCGCAGAAGGCCCGTCTGGGCTGGCGCGGCAAGCACACGCTGTTGCTGTCGCGCGAACAGGGCTCATGGTTCTTTCTGGGCGAGATATACATCGACCTTCCGCTGCCCGTGGATGTGCCGCAAGACAACCATTGCGGAACCTGCAATGCCTGCATGACCGTCTGCCCCACGCAAGCGATCACCGCGCCCTACAGGCTGGACGCGCGGCGTTGTATCTCCTATCTCACCATCGAGTTGAAGGACAGCATTCCCGTCGAGTTGCGCCCCCTCATTGGCAACCGGATCTACGGCTGCGACGACTGCCAACTGGTCTGCCCCTGGAATCGTTTTGCGCAAAAGACGATCGAGACTGATTTTGCGGTGCGGAACGGCCTTGACGATGCATCGCTCGTCGAACTGTTTGCCTGGGACGAAGCGGCCTTTCACAGCAGGCTGGCGGGCAGCGCCATCCATCGTATCGGCTACGAACAATGGCTGCGCAATATCGCCGTGGCATTGGGCAATGCCCCCGCAACGCCGGAAGTGGTGGCCGCATTGCGGACTCGCTCGCAACACCCGTCCGGCATGGTGCGCGAGCATGTCGAATGGGCATTGCAGCGCCATTCAATCGGGGGATGCCGGGCACAATAACCTTGACAATTTCGGCCGCTCGCATAAAATGCGCGCCTCTTCCGGGTCGTTAGCTCAGCTGGTAGAGCAGCGGACTCTTAATCCGTTTGTCGCAGGTTCGATCCCCGCACGACCCACCAAAGATACAAGAGGTTAGCTAGAAATGGCTGACCTCTTTTCATTCGAGGTGTGTCATATTTGTGCCATTGAGCATGGTGGCTACCTTCTCCGAGTGCTCGATCAATTGAGCCGGAGCTAGATGGGCATACCTTCTGACCATCGTTTCACACTCCCAACCACCAAGCTCTTGCAGCACATTCAACGGTGTTCCTTTTTGCGCAAGCCAGCTTGCCCATGTGTGCCGAAGATCGTGCCATCTGAAATCCTCGATCCCTGCACGCTTGAGCGCATCCTTCCAGCTTTTCGTATTCGCCCAACCAATGGGCTTGCCACGGTAGGTGAAAACGCGCTGAGGGTGCTTGCCGACCTGCTGCGTAAGCACATCCATTGCTACCGAGTTCAGCGGAACATGAATCGCTTTGCGTGCTTTCGCTTGGTCTGGATGAATCCAGCAAACTTGGCGAGCCAAATCTACTTGCGACCATTCCAGACTAAGCACGTTGCCTTGGCGTAAGCCAGTAGTCAGCGCAAAGAGAACCATAGCCCTCTGATGGGGAGCTAGCTCTTTCAGAAGTGTCGAGACTTGTTCAGGTGTCAGCCACCGGACGCGCCGCTTCGCTTCTTTGTAGAGCCGGATTCGAGGCACTTTATCAATCCATTCCCAGTCCAGCATCGCCTTGCGCAAGATTGAACGAATCAATGCCAAGATACGATTAGCCGTTGAGGGGCTGGCTTCTTTTGCCTTGATCTCCCCGATGCTACCTATGAGCTCTCGATCAATCTCACGCAGGACTTTTCCCCGCAGAAACTGTTGCACCCAACGCAGTCGGTTTTTATCGTCCTGATGCGTTGCTTTGTGTTGCGTTTCGAGAAGAAACTTATAGGCCGCATCATCCCAAGTGTAGGCGGGCTTTTCGCCCAAATTCTGCACGCGCCATGATTCCGCTTTCAGCTTGTCGTGCAATTCCTTTGCTTGGGTTTTGTCGGCAGTCCCAGCAGAGCGTCTAATTCGCTCACCGGATGGCGTAACAAAGTCGATGTACCAGGTGTTACCGCGTTTCTTGAGTGACATATTACCGCCTCCTTTCCAGAGGTCACTCGCAACGCTTGCCGAGGCGCAGCATAAAGCGAGCGTACGTATTCGGCAAGGTCGAGATTGATGAACACCCATCGTTTGCCGATTTTAGCGGCAGGGACGATGCCAGCTTTGGCGCGGGAGCGCAGTTCTTCGGGATGGAGCTTGAGGAATTCGGCAGCTTGTTCAAGATTAAGCGTCTCCATCTTCGCCATCCTTTGCACGCTGGTACGCGCTCGCTGCCTTACTCGTATCTTCTGGTTTAGGCGCTGAGTTTTTTACAGTGTTGTAGCGGCGGTTTTTACCTTTAACCTTGCGCCCGACATATCGCTCCATGCCATCATGCTTAAAGCCAGAGCGTTTGACGTGGTATTCCTTGGCTTGGTGCAAATACTCACCGATCCCTTCGCCTATGTCCTCGATTCCGCGGCTAGCCATGAACGAAGTAAGCCCGCCCAAGCCATGAACAAATAGACGTTCATCCTCCGGCAGACGGGCAAGGTTGAAGCGTTGTAGCTTGGTTTGATCTATCTCCGTGTTGAATGCCGCCCCAATGAAGTCCCACAGGGGGTGATTGTTCCAACGTGCGCGGTTGCTATCGGTTTCGGTTGGTACAGTGAGGCGCAGCCAGTTCTCAGTTAGATAGCGCCAGAGCGCGGCCTGATTCGGCAGTAAGTGCGAGAGCTTGGGTAGCTGCAAATCTACCAATGCGTTGCGCTTGGCTTCGAATTCCATGCGCCAAACTTGGCTTGTTCCATCCCAGCCAGCAGCCTTCCATAGATCATGCAGATAGAACTTATGCGATTTCTTCTCGATTTCCAGCAGTTTGTCGTAGAGGCGCGCAACAATATCGCCGCCCGACCCGAAACTCCAGCCTGAAAACTGACCGTGGCTGTAATGCAGGGACATGGTTTCAACGCGCGTCACCCAATCGCGCAGCGGTTCAAAAGCATCCATGGCGCAATCGGTGCAGAAATCGGCAAACAAATCTACACGGCTGACGTTGGCGGGTTCATTCACCATGCCCAGCGTGTTGACTATGTAGCGCAAACCCTCTTCCGTCTTTTCGATTCCGGCATGTGTCAGGTATTCGCTAGAAATCTGCACATAAGCAAGAGGCAAGGACTTAGAACGGGAATTGCTGGCTTGGATGCGATATGCGTTATCTACCAGCACATAAGAGAATCGACCCGCGCCTCTATCCTTTACCTCGAACAAATGCCCGCAAATCGTGACCTGCGCAATGGACTGGCTGAGTTCATCTTCCTGTTGCGCCAGTTCTTTTAGACCAGCGAGTTTCTTATCCCAATCTTCAGACAACATGCCCGGATAGGACAGATAGAGACTATCCACACCAAAGCGCAGAAGCTTGGATATTTCGGGGTTGTATTTTAAGGGTGCTCTGTTAGTAGGCGGCGCACCTGTTGCCACCTCGCTGCATTCCCGTTCAGTCGGGCGGTGCGCGCAAGAGCGCGCATCCGCACCGACTTCCGGCAACGCAGCTCCGGCGGCTTGATTAACTGCTTCACTCTCCGAAACAGAGAGAGAGGTAATAATTCAGTGAGGTAAACCCCCGGCTATGCCGGGGGACTCACCAAGGTTTGACCTATACGACGGTCGGAGTGAATCTCCGAGTCTTGACCAAAAGACGAAGGAGATTCACAAAT
>JAJXTT010000107.1 GCA_021783525.1 Pseudomonadota bacterium | reverse complement strand
TCCATGCCGCGATCAGCGCCGCCCAGCGGTCGCTGCCCAAACGCCCGGCCTGCTGATAGCCGTTGCGCACACCGCATTGCTCCACAGACGCCGTCACGAACTCCAGCGGGCATTCCCACCCGGCACAGACCGCGCGCACGCGCTGCGCCATCGCCTCGCCCGCCACGTTTGAAGCGAGGATACGCGACGGCCGCGGCAAGCCCGCGAACGCCAGTTGCAATGCCAGCCATTCGGTGTTGCCGGCCACGCCCTGTTGCACCCATTTGCCGTCTTGCACCAAAGCCCATTTGCAGCGGCTGTTCCCGATATCCAGCAGTAGCATTCATGCCCCCCTCAGGCTGACTTCGCCGGCGTGGAATATCCTTTCGCCCTGCTCTGTCGCGAGACGCAAGGCGCCGTCATCCGTCACCCCCATGACCGTGCCCGTGACCAGCGAACCGTCGGGCAGCCTCAATTTCACCGGTCGCAGCTGGAACACATGGTGACTCTCCCACTCGGCCCGCAATGATGCGAAACCGCGTTGTGCGAATTCGCGCAGCACGGACGCCAGATTTTTTAATGATACCGCAAGCACAAGGTTGCGTTCCGGCACCGGCATGTCCAGCGAAGCGAGATCGCTCACCGCCTGGTCGATGCGTCCACGCAGCGCCTCCGGTACGGTCAGGTTGAGGCCGACACCGATCACCACCGCGCTGGGGCCGAGCATATCGCCCTGCGCCTCGATCAGTACCCCGGCAAGCTTGCCCTCGTTCAATATCACGTCATTCGGCCATTTCAGCCCGATGCCCGATACGCCGAGTTCGGCCAGCGCGCGCATCATGGCGACGCCGACCGCAAGGCTCAGGCCGGACAGCGCAGCCAACCCGCTTTCGAAGCGCCACAGCAGCGAAAACGTAAGCGTGTCGCCCAGACCCGAATGCCATGTCCTGCCCAGGCGCCCGCGCCCCGCGCTCTGCCACTCCACCGCCAGCACGGTGCCGCTGGCCGCGCCCTGAAGGGCGCGTTGCAGCAGCAATGCGTTGCTGGACGCCGCATGGTCGAGTGTCTCGACGTGCACAGCGCCGCGCTCGGCCCCGAGTCCTGCGCGGATCGCATCGGCGTCCAGCCACTGCAGCGGTCGGGCCAGGCGGTAGCCGCGGCCGCGCACGCTGTACAACGTCAGTCCATAACTCCCCGCATCCCGCAACGCGTTATTCACCGTGGCGCGAGTCACGCCGAACTGACGGGCCAGCACTTCGCCGGAATGGAACTCGCCGTCCGCCAGCCTGCGCAACAAGGCAAAGGTCAGCTGCCTGGGCGTATCGGCCGCGCTCATTGCGGCATTTCGCCGACGGCGGCCGGCGAGCCATAGCCAAGGAACGCGAGTATCTCCTCGCGGCGCTTCAGGGCGTCCTGGTAGCCGAGATCGATCAGCGCCTGGCAATATTCCTTGTCGAACAACAGGTAGCTCACCAGGTTTGCGCCGCTGCCGCGCATCACTCCGGCCGAACGCAGCAGCAGGCGTATGCTCCATGGCAGGCGCTGGATATGACGCTCGGCGACTTTCTCCAGGGGCTGGCTGGGCGTGATGACCAGCACGTCGATGTGGCGCATGTTGGTGGCCAACCTCAATTCCTCGGGAATCAGGCTGACAGTCTGATTCATGCGCTCCAGGCGCTCCAGATCGACTTCCAGCCCGTCCAGGAAAATACTGTCCAGCGCATGCCCGGCGATCTGCGCCAGCGTGGGATAAGTGTCCATCCTGTGGCGCCGTCCTTCCTCGTCGTCCTCGTGCCAGGCTCCCATCAGCAGCACCTTGTCGGCTCCCAGATGCAGCGCCGAACTGATCGGCGCGATCTGCCGCACGGAGCCGTCGCCGAAATATTCGCGGTGGATGCGCACGGCCGGAAATATGAAAGGGATGGCGGATGAAGCCAGCAGGTGTTCGATCCCGATCTTGGTCTCCACACCCAGGCGGCGGGCGCGTTTCCAGGGCTGTATCCCCGGAGCCCCCTGATAGAACGTGACCGAGTGGCCGGAGCTGTAGCCGGAGGCCGTGATGCTCAAGGCATGCAGCGCGCCCGCATCGATGTTCTCCTGGATCCGGTCGCAGGGCAGCGCCTGTTCCAGGAACGTCGCCAGCGGGGAATTGTCCAGTAGTGAGATGTGGCGCATGCGATTGATGCCGAGCAGACTCAGCACCAGGCCGGCTATCCAGCGGCCGCTGTTCTTCAGGACCCCGAGCGCATCGGAACGGTAGATGTCGCTCACATGCGCCTTGGTCCAGATCCCGAGCAGGTATTTCACGCCCTTGCGAAAGTGTTGCGCGTTCACGGCGAGCGTCACCGCGTTCAGCGCGCCGGCCGACGTACCGCAGATGACCTGGAACGGGTTGCGGGCGCGGCGCGGCGCGAACTCCGCAATGGCCTTCAGCACGCCGACCTGATAGGCCGCGCGCGCGCCGCCGCCGGTCAGTATGAGTCCGATCTTTTGCGGAGTCTGGCTCATCTCGCCTCAGCGACTAGGCTTCATCCGGCTCCGCATGGACCGCTTCCAGTGCGTCTTTCAGTGTCTCCTCGGGCAGGGCGTTCAGTGTCTCCGACAGCATCTCTGCCGCCTCTACCGCGTTGGGTTGAAGCAATGCAGCATCCGCATTAGCCACCAGCACGGCGGCCGCGCCCACCACCTTGAGCAGACGGGCGCGCTCGTTCATCAGCATCTCGATTTCCTGGCTGAGCAGTTCGACTTCATCCTTGTTCATTGCTTCCCCTTAATGTTTTTTTACGCCGGCTACTGCCAGCGCGCTCATGTTCACAAGACGGCGCACCGTCGCAGTCGTTGTCAGGATATGTACCGACTTGTTCGCGCCCAGCAGGATGGAGCCGATGGTGATGCCTTCGCCCCCCGTGATCTTGAGCAGGTTGTAGGCGATATTTGCGGCATCCAGATTCGGCATGATGAGCAGATTCGCTTCGCCCTTGAGGCGCGAAGCCGGGAATGCCTGCAGACGCAGGGTCTCCGACAGCGCCGCGTCGCCATGCATTTCGCCCTCCACCTCCAGCTCCGGTGCGAGCTGCTCAAGCAACTCGCGCGCGTGGCTCATTTTCTGCGCCGAGGCATCCTTGTGGCTGCCGAAATTGGAGTGCGACAACAGCGCCACCTTGGGGGTCAGGCCGAAACGGCGCACTTCTTCTGCGGCCAGCAGCGTCATCGCGGCAACCTGCTCGGCGGTCGGGTCGAGATTCACGTGCGTGTCGCAGATGAACACGGTGTTTTTGGGCAGCATCAGGATATTCATCGCCGCATATACGTTCGCCCCCGGATGCTGGCCGATCACCTCATTGATATAACGCAGATGGCTCAGCGGCTGCGACACGGTCCCGCACAGCATGGCATCGGCCGCATCCATGCGTACCAGCATGGCCGCGATCAGCGTGTTGCGGCGCCGCATCTCGCGCTTGGCCGTCTCCGGCGTCACGCCCTGGCGTTGCATGACACGATGATATTCCGCGCAGTATTCCCGGTAGCGGCTGTCAAACTCGGGGTTCACCAGTTCAAAATGTTCGCCTGCGCGTATGCGCAGCCCCAGCTTGGCGATGCGCTGCTCGATCACTGCCGGACGGCCAACCAGGATGGGATGGGCGAGGCCCTCGTCCACCACGATCTGCACCGCATGCAGCACGCGCTCGTCCTCTCCTTCGGCATACACCAGGCGTTTCGGGTACTTCTTGGCGAGGCTGAACACCGGTTTCATCAGCATGTTCGAGTGGTAGAGGAACTGCGACAGCTGCTCGCGGTACGCTTCCATATCGGCGATGGGGCGTTCCGCCACGCCGCTGTCCATCGCCGCCTGCGCGACCGCGGGCGCGATGCGCGTGATCAGGCGCGGATCGAATGGCTTGGGGATCAGGTGCTCGGCGCCGAAGGAGAGGTTCTCCTCGCCATATACCGCCGCCACCTCATCCGACTGTTCGGCCTCGGCCAGCTCGGCGATGGCGTATACCGCCGCACGCTTCATGGCTTCGTTGATGGTGGTCGCACCGACGTCCAGCGCACCCCGGAAGATGTAGGGGAAGCACAGCGCGTTGTTCACCTGGTTCGGATAATCGGAACGGCCGGTCGCCATGATGGCGTCGGAGCGCACGACCTTGACCTGCTCCGGCATGATTTCAGGGGTGGGGTTGGCCAGGGCAAATATCAGCGGCTTGTCCGCCATCTGTTTGACCATCTCCGGCTTGAGCACCCCGCCGGCGGACAGACCCAGGAACGCATCCGCACCGGCGATGACTTCCCCCAGCGTGCGCGCCGGAGTCTCCACCGCGTAGCGCGCCTTGTTGTCGTCCATCTCTTCGGTCCGGCCTTTGTACACGACGCCCTTGATATCGGTGACGATGATGTTCTCCATCTTCACGCCGAGATCGACCAGCATGTCCAGACAAGCCAATGCGGCCGCACCCGCGCCGCTCACCACCAGCTTGATCCTGGCGATGTCCTTGCCCACGACTTTGAGTCCGTTCAGCAGCGCCGCGCCGACGATGATGGAAGTGCCGTGCTGGTCGTCATGGAACACCGGGATGCGCATGCGTTCGCGCAGCTTGCGCTCGATGTAGAAACATTCGGGAGCCTTGATGTCTTCCAGGTTGATGCCACCGAAGGTCGGCTCCAGCGCGCCAATGATGTCCACCAGTTTGTCCGGATCGCGCTCGTTGATCTCCAGGTCGAACACGTCGATGCCGGCGAACTTCTTGAACAGCACACCCTTGCCTTCCATCACCGGCTTCGCCGCCAGCGGCCCGATATTGCCCAGACCCAGCACCGCCGTTCCGTTGGTGATGACCGCCACCAGATTGGCACGCGCCGTCATGTTGCGGACTTCCGCCGGGTTTTCCACGATGAGCTCGCACGCCGCCGCCACGCCGGGCGAATACGCCAGGGAGAGATCGCGTTGAGTGATCATCGGCTTGGTGGAATTGACCGAGATTTTTCCGGCGGGTGTATGACGGTGATATTGCAGTGCGGCTTCGCGTAGCTGTTTGTCCATGACTTTTCTGTAAATACCTGTATGAATCCCTCGCCAATTATAGCGCAGCGGGCTGCAGCGCTGCGTGGAGATGACCAGTCCGCGCAGACTTGCCGAACAGCGCGCGGGCGGATTTGCTAGAATGCCGCCCCCTCTCGTTACCAACCTGGATTTGATGAGCCCAATCACGCTTGCCGGCGGCGAACATGCCGTGATGCTGATCCACGGACTGCAAAGCAGCCCGGCTGAACTCCTGCCGCTCGCCAAACGCCTGCAGCAGGCTGGTTACACAGTGCATCTGCCGCACATCGCGGGCTACGGCTTCGAGCACGGCGATACGCCGCGCTCGGTCACGCATTGGCAGAATTGGCACGCCAAGGCCCTGGAGGAATTCCGCACCTTGAAGCGGCAATACAGAACCGTGGCGCTGGGCGGGCTGTGCATCGGCGGAACCCTGTCGCTCAGTATCGCCGCAGAGTTGGGCGACGAGGTTGCAGCGCTGACGCTGCTTTCGACCACGCTGTGGTACGACGGCTGGGCCATGCCCTGGTACCGGTGCTTTCGCTATCTCGGCTACATCTGGCCGATCCGCTACTGGTACACCTACAAGGAACGAGAGCCCTTCGGCCTCAAGAACGAACAATTGCGCCGCTGGGTCGCGCGCGAAATGGCGCACAAGGACGCCTCCATGGTCGGGGCCAGCCGGCTGAACCTGCCGGCCATCCAGGAAGCGGAGCGCATGATCGCCGCCGTCAAGAAGACGATGTCCCGCGTCACCGCACCCGCCATCATCATTCACGCCGTGGAAGACGAAGTCGCCTCGCCGCGCAGCGCCTACTATATCGCCCGGCACATCGGCTCCAGGACGGTGGAAAGCGTGATGCTGCACAACAGCTACCACATGATCACCGTGGACAACGACCGGGAACAGGTGGCCACGGATACCATCCGCTTTTTCGAAAGCGCACGCACCCAACATACCCCTGCCTGACGCTCGACTTCTGCTATAATCGTAACCAATTTGTTACTGGAAACAAGCAACTGTGAGCTCCCTGCAAACTATACAAAGCATGATGGTCAAGCAGTTTGACCTGAAGCCGGAAGACCTTACGCCCGAGGCAACTTTGGAAAGCCTGGGGCTGGATTCGCTCTCGGTGATCGAGTTCACGTTCAATCTTGAGGACGAATTGAAGATCACCATGCCGGATGAGCGCGTCGAGCTCAAGACGCTGCAGGACGTGGTCAATCTGGTGGACAAGCTGATCGCCGAGCAAAAAGGCGCCGCGCAGTAGGCACCATGGACCGGCGTGTCGTCATCACCGGATTGGGTGTCATTTCCCCGGTCGGCAAGAATCCCGCTGAATTCTTCGGCAACCTGATGGCAGGCCGTTCCGGCATCAAGCGCCTGCAGGCAGACTTCATCGAACAACTGACCATTCGCATCGGCGCGCCGGTGGATGGTTTCGATCCCGCCGCCCACTTCAGCAAGATCCAGCTCAGCGGCATCGAACGCTTCAGCCAGTTCGCGCTGGTTGCCG
>JAJXTT010000106.1 GCA_021783525.1 Pseudomonadota bacterium | reverse complement strand
GGCACAATTACGGCTGCCTGTTTCCTGGCGCGCTTCACCAAGGAATATCGCTGGGCGCACCTGGACATCGCCGGCACTGCCTGGCTGTCCGGCAAACAAAAAGGCGCGACCGGCCGTCCGGTGCCGCTGCTCACGCAATACCTGATCAATCGCACGGCGTCGAAGTGACCAAAGTCGACTTCTATACCGGTAGCGAGGATAAATTGCGCACCGCCTGCCAGCTCAGCCACAAGGCGATGCAGAACGGCCTGCGCGTGCTGCTGCACGCGCCGGACGAGGACACTGCCGACAAGCTGGACAAGCTGCTGTGGCATTACCCTGCCACAGCCTTCATGCCGCACTGCCATAGCCACGAAGCGGATGCCTCGACCATGCCTGTGGTCATCGGCCGCGACGAGAACTTTCCCCACTCCGAGCTGCTGATCAGCCTGCACAGCGAGTGCCTGCCGTTCTTCAGCCGCTTCGAGCGCGTCATCGAAATCGTCGGCCAGGACGATGCCGACGCGAAACTTGGGCGCGAGCGTTACGTCTTTTACAAGGATCGCGGTTACGAGCTGCGCCACTTTGATCTGCGCAAAACGAATTGACCCATGGCAAAATCCAAACGCAACTCGGATGTCCCCATCCTGACCGAGACGGTCGATAGCTCGCCCCTTGACCTGCCCACACTGACCGATGCAGTCGAGGAACAGCTGGCCACCCTTTCCGCCGGGGAATGCCGGCGTCTGGCGGAAAAACTGTTCCCCGACCTTGAGGCGGCCTTCCTCGATGCGATCAGCTCAACCCCGGATGCCAACTGGGACACAGCCATGCAGCAGGTCAGGAAATCCCTTCCAGAACTCATCCGCAAAGCCGCGCAAGAATCCCTGTAGCGCTGCGTACTGCTCCTTCTGGCACCCTTGATGCCTGTATAATCCTGCCCTCCTTGAACCACGCATTCCCCGAAAAGACCGCAATGGAACTCGCCAAAAGTTTTGACCCGAAAGACATCGAAGCCCGCTGGTATCCCGCCTGGGAGGACGCCGGCTATTTCAAGGCCGGACTCGACGGCTCGAAGAAAGAGAATTTCTGCATCCTGCTGCCGCCGCCCAACGTCACCGGCACGCTGCACATGGGCCACGGTTTCAACCAGACGCTAATGGATGCGCTCACCCGCTATCACCGCATGAAGGGCGACAACACGCTGTGGCAACCGGGCACCGACCATGCGGGCATCGCCACGCAGATCGTGGTCGAACGCCAGCTTGACGCACAGGGCGTCTCGCGCCATGACCTCGGCCGCGAGAAGTTCATCGAGAAAGTCTGGGAGTGGAAGGAATACTCCGGCAACACCATCACCAAGCAGATGCGCCGCCTCGGCACCTCGCCCGACTGGTCGCGCGAGCGCTTCACCATGGATCCCGCGCTGAATAAAACAGTCACCGAGACCTTTGTGCGCCTGTTCAACGAGGGCCTGATCTATCGCGGCAAGCGTCTGGTGAACTGGGATCCGAAACTGCACACCGCCGTGTCCGACCTCGAAGTGGTGCAGGAGGAAGAAGACGGCTTCATGTACCACATCCAGTACCCGCTGGCGGACGGCTCCGGTCACTTGGTGGTCGCCACCACCCGCCCCGAGACCATGCTGGGCGACGTGGCGGTGATGGTGCATCCCGAGGACGAGCGTTATAAACACCTGATCGGCAAGCAGGTCACGCTGCCGCTGTGCGGCCGTACCATCCCCGTCATCGCCGACGAATACGTGGACCGCGAATTCGGCACCGGCGTGGTGAAGGTCACGCCTGCGCACGACTTCAACGACTATGCGGTGGGCCAGCGCCACAAGCTGGAAATGATCTCCATCCTCACGCTGGACGCGAAGATCAACGAACATGCACCCAGGCAATACCAGGGCATGGATCGTTTCGCCGCGCGCAAGCAGATCTGCGCCGACCTCGAAGCCGCAGGCCTGTTCATCAAGGCCGACAAACACAAATTGAAAGTGCCTCGCGGCGACAGGACGGGGGTCGTCATCGAGCCGATGCTGACCGACCAGTGGTTCGTCGCCATGAGCAAGGCAGGGCCCGAGGGCAAATCCATCACCGAGCAGGCGCTGGAATGCGTCGCTTCCGGCGAGATCAGGTTCCACCCCGAGAACTGGGTCAACACCTACAACCAGTGGCTCAACAACATCCAGGATTGGTGCATCTCGCGCCAACTGTGGTGGGGACACCAGATTCCCGCCTGGTACGGCGTGAACGGCGAAGTGTTCGTCGCGCGCGACGAAGCCGAAGCGCGCAAGCTCGCGGACAAGGCTGGTTACGCGGGACAACTCGATCGCGACAACGACGTGCTCGACACATGGTTCTCGTCCGCGCTGTGGCCTTTCTCCACGCTGGACTGGGAAGAGGGCAAGCCGTTCGACGTGCAGAACCAGTTCGTCAAGCAATACCTGCCGTCGTCGGTGCTGGTCACCGGCTTCGACATCATCTTCTTCTGGGTGGCGCGCATGGTGATGATGACCAAGCACATCACCGGCAAGATCCCGTTCAGGGATGTGTACGTGCACGGCCTGATCCGCGATGCGGAAGGCCAGAAGATGTCCAAGTCCAAGGGCAACGTGCTCGACCCTATTGATCTGATAGATGGCATCGGCATCGAAGACCTGGTGAAGAAACGCACCACCGGCCTGATGAACCCCAAGGATGCGGAGAAGATCGAGAAGCGCACGCGCAAGGAGTTCCCGGAAGGCATCACCGCCTTCGGCACCGATGCCTTGCGCTTCACTTTCGCCTCCTTGGCCTCGCCCGGCCGCGACATCAAGTTCGACATGCAGCGCTGCGAAGGCTACCGCAACTTCTGCAACAAGCTGTGGAACGCCACGCGCTTCGTGCTGATGAACTGCGACGGCAAGGACACAGGCCTCGATGAATCGCTGCCGCTCGAATTCTCCGCCGCCGACAAGTGGATGATCGGCGAATTGCAGAAGGCCGAAGCCGAGATGGCGACGCACTTCGCCGACTACCGTTTCGACATGGCCGCGCGCACCGTGTACGAACTGGTGTGGAACACCTACTGCGACTGGTATGTGGAGTTAGCAAAAGTCCAACTGGCATTCCCTCACCCCAACCCTCTCCCGGGGGGAGAGGGGGCAATCGCGGAAAACAACTCTTCGATCCTTGCACAGCAGCGCGCAACGCGCCGCACCTTGGTGCGGGTGCTGGAGACCATATTGCGCCTGGCGCACCCGATCATCCCGTTCATCACCGAAGAGCTGTGGCAGTCGGTCGCGCCGATGGCGAACGCCAAGGGCGACAGCATCATGCTGCAAGCCTATCCCAAGGCCGACAGCAACAAGATCGACGGCAACGCCACCGCACAGATCGCGCTGTTGCAGGAGCTCACCACTGCCTGCCGCAGCCTGCGCAGCGAGATGAACCTGTCGCCTGCCGCGCGCGTGCCGCTGATCGCCGCCGGCGATGCAGCCACCCTGAATGCGCTCGCGCCTTACATCAGCAGCCTCGGCAAGTTGAGCGAAGTGCAGGTGGTCGCCGAATTGCCGGAAGGCGACGCACCGGTCTCCATCGTCGGCAATTTCAAGCTGATGCTGAAAGTGGAGATCGACGTCGCTGCCGAACGCGAGCGCCTGGACAAGGAGGTCGCGCGTCTCTCCAACGAGATCGCCAAGGCCAACGCCAAGCTCGGCAACGAAAGCTTCGTCGCACGCGCCCCGGCGGCGGTGGTGGAACAGGAAAAGAAACGGCTGGAAGAGTTCGGCGCGACGCTGGTGCAGTTGCAGGCGCAGCGGAAGAAGCTCGGATAGATCGCCTCGCTCGCAGGCCAAGAGGGACGGCCATCTTCAGGTGCATGTCCTGAAGGTAGCCCATCTGCGGAAGTGCAAGAGGCAAATGGCTGAAGATGGCCGTCTGGAAAGGCTTGCAGAGCAGGTTATATTTTCAGTGTGGGCCACAAGATAAGCCCGCCCCACTGACCGTAGAAGTCATGGATGGTCGTTCACCCTTCGACAGGCTCTGGGCGAACGGCCTCTCCTGAATGCAGGAAGATGGCTTCAGCGGCGGCGAATCAGGAAGATGAATTCGCCGCCGGCTTCCGTCGACGACAGCAACTCGTTCCCAGTCTTTTTGCAGAAATCGACGAAGTCCTTGGGCGCTCCCCTGTCGGTCGCGACGATCCTCAGCACCTGCCCCGCGCTCATCATTGACAGCGATTTCTTGGCACGCAGGATGGGCAGCGGACAGGCCAGCTGCCGCACATCCAGTTCGACATCGAAGGCGGTGCCGCTCACGCGACGATCTCTCCGCCCGACTGCGCCCAGGCCATGATGCCGCCCTGCAGGTTGTAGACGTCCCCCAGCCCCTGCGCCGCTGCAAATGCGGCAGCCTGTGCGGAGCGCCCGCCCACCTGGCAATAGAACACGGTCGCCTTCTTTGCATCCAGGTCCTGCAAACGCATCGGCAGCAGATGCAGCGGCAGACAGATAGCGCCTTTGATGCGGCCCCGCGCGATCTCGGCGTCGGTGCGCACGTCCACCAGCTGCGCCTTGCCGCTGGCGATCAGATTCGGTAATTCGGTTACGGTAATGATCTTGAACTCAGCCACTTCTTCTTTCTCCACTTCAAAAAAAACTATTGTTCGTCACCATGATCGCTCAGCAGGCGCGCGATGCGCGTGTTTGCAAGCGACAACCGCCTCACCAGTATCGCCAGGAACGCCTCGCTGAACTGGTAGCGGCAGTTCGCCGAGGCGCGCGCCAGCATCTCCGGGTCGACCTCGATCAGCGACACTTCTGTCTTGGTGATCACGTCGGTGGTGCGCCGCGCCTCCTTGCCGGAGAGGTGCGCCATCTCGCCGAAACAATCGCCCTTGTGCAACAGGCTCAGCAGCCTGCCCTGCTTGACCACGCGCACCGATCCGCCGGCGATGACAAAGAAGCGATGCCCCTCTTCACCCTCGTGGATGATCGATTCGTCCTTCCCCACCTTGTGCCATTCGCTGATGCGCAGCACTTCCCAAAGCTCGACGTCGCTGAAGTTCCTGAAGAAGTTCAGGTCGCGCAGGGTATCGAACTTCTCGGTATCGAAAATCTCTTCCTGCTGCGGCACGTTGTGGGTGATGAATGCCACGAGGTCGCGCGCAAACTCATCCCAGGTCTGGTAACGATGCTCCTTCTCCTTGCACATGGCCCGCTGCACGATGGCATCCATTTCGGGAGGGATCTCCGGACGATAGGTGCTCGGCGGCGGCGGATCGATGTTCATGATCTGGTAGATCATGCTGTAGCTGTTGGCCGCCTCGAACGGCAGCTTGCCGGTGAGCAAGCGGTACATGGTCACGCCCAGCGAATAGATGTCCGTCTGGTGCGTCAGCGGCTGCTCCTTGATCTGTTCCGGCGACATATAGGCCGGCGAACCCACGCCGCTCACCTGCGTGCTTTGCTGGTTATCGATGACCGCCGCACCAAAGTCGGAGATCTTGATGTCGCTCTCGCCGCTGATCAGGATGTTGGCCGGCTTGATGTCGCGATGCGTAACTCCTTGATATTGCGCATACTCGAGCGCCTTGCAGCATTTATAGATGATCTCGGCGATATGCCCCAGATCCATCAGGTGATCGACCTCGCCGTATTTCTCCAGCGTCTCGCCTTCGACGTATTCCATCACCATATAGTTCACGTCGCCCTCCATCACCGCGTCGAAGATCTTGACGATATGCGGATGGGACAGCTTTCCGGCCAGGGACGCCTCGGTGAGCAACAGCTTGCGGTAGGCCCTGGCTCGGGTCGAGTCGTGCAGGACGTTCAGGTTGAACACCTTGAGCGCGACCTGCTGCTGGCTGAACGGGTCAAGCGCAAGGTAGACGGTGCTGGTCGCGCCGTGCCCCAGTTCCTTAACGATCTCGTATTTGCCGACCTTGTCCATAACCTGAAAATCTTTGAGAGGCGCGCATTCTGCGTGCCCGACGGCACGTTGTCCAGAAAGTACACATTTTACAAGGAATTGCAGGCCGCCATGGAACTCAAAAGGGTCGGTGTTATCATATATTCCATGAAAAATTCCCTTCTTTCAGTACTTTTCACATTGCCACTCATTGCTTACGCCGACGGCCTGCCGGACCTGGGCGATGTATCCCAAGAGATCATTTCTCCGCAGGTCGAGCGCCAGATCGGCGAGCAGAGCATGTTCCAGATCCGGGCCAGCAATACTTACCTGGACGATCCGGAGATCTCCGACTACCTCAACCACCTCGGTGGCCGACTCGTGGTAAACAGTTCTGAACCGGGCGATGCGTTCGAGTTCTTCGCGATCAATGACGATGCCATCAACGCCTTCGCGTTGCCCGGCGGTTTTGTCGGCGTCAACACCGGGCTGATCCTGCTGGCACAGGACGAATCCGAACTGGCTTCGGTATTGGGCCACGAAATCTCGCACGTCACCCAGCATCACTACGCACGCATGGTCTACGGCCAGCGTTACGATTCGCTCGCAGCCCTGGCCACACTGGCGGTGGCCATTCTTGCCGCGCGCAACAGCCCGGATGCCGCGAC
>JAJXTT010000105.1 GCA_021783525.1 Pseudomonadota bacterium | reverse complement strand
TTGCGTTGCAGCAGATGCTCGGCGCGCACGCAATACGGACAGACTTCCGTGCAATACATGACGATCTTGGCCATCATTTCTCCAACGGCAGGCCGGCTTTTTGCCAGGCCATCACGCCGCCATTCAGATTGTGGACCTGGGCAAACCCCTGCTTGCCCAGCACGGCACAGGCAGAAGCCGAGCGCTGTCCGCTACGACACACGGCGACGATCGGACGCTCGCGATATTTTTCCAGTTCGCCGATGCGCTCCAGGAGCTTGCCCACCGGTATGAGTTTGCTGTTCAGTATATGTCCGGCATCATATTCGTTTTGTTCGCGGACATCCAAAACCAATGCGTTCTTGTGGTTGATCAACTGCATCGCGGCCAGATGATCGACCTCCTTGATGCCGCGCAAGCGGTTGCCAAAGAACGACCAGAACAGCATCGCCCCGCTGGTCAGTGCGACCAGGACGGTCCAGCTGTTATTTTGCAGGAATTGCAGCACGTCGGTACTCCTCGTATTTTTGGGTGGCGAATTCTAACAGAGCGGAAAAGTGCGCGGGGTCATTGCGTGCCAATCCTTCCAATTCAGTACGTGCCGTTGGATATTCCATGGGGTAAGACCAGATCGCGCGTTCCAATTGCGCCCTGGCTTCCGCCTGGCGATTCGATAACGCCAGCAGCGATACCTGATGATAAACCAGGGGGGCGATCGGAATGAAACGTTGCATGCGTTCGTTCAGTTCGAGCTTTTGTTCCAGATGGTCGGCGCTGAGTTCCATCGTGCTGGCAATGAACAAGTCGGCATAGGAGCTCAATAACGCAGACTGATGCACCTTGGTCAATTCGTCCTGAACACGCGGAATGAGGCTGCGGTCGGCGCTTGTCTTGCCTCGCATCACCAGTGCATTCTCCAGTCGCTTATATTCCAGAAACACCTGGGTCAGTGAGAGCGTGCCCAGCACCAGCATCATGGCTACAGATACGCGCCCAGCGGTGCGCAGTTCCAGACGATAGGTCGTCGTGTCGAACATGCCCAGCATCACGGCGGCCACCCCCATGAAATACAGGTACCACAGCGGGTATTCAAGCAGGCTGTGGATGCCCAGTACAGCCAGGATCGCATACCCCCACCAGTGGTAAAGGGTGAATTGCGCCCCGCGCACGGCTTGACGAAACCAGATGCCCAGCGTGCCCAGCAGGATCAGCAACCCCGACAGGCCTGTTTCGGCTGCGGTCTGCATCACCAGATCATGCGCGTTGTTATACAAGCCTGTGAGAGCCGGATTGCGCAATTCCGCCGCGAGCTGAAAATGCTGGAATGCGAACTGGCCAAAGCCCGCACCCAGCAGCGGGAACTGGGCAAAAATCAGCGCTGCTTCGCGCCACAAATGCAAGCGGATAGCCCCGCTGGCATTATCCCCGAACAAACGCTCCGCTGTGGTCACGCTTCCGGTGGCGCCTTCCAGCCACGGTATCTGCACCACGAAGTGCATCAACCCGAATGCCAGCAGCAGCAGCAAAGTGAAGTACATCAACGGTCGCAAGGCTCGATCACGCCGTTGCCACAAAAAAGCCAAAGCGGCGGCAGACAACAGATACAACCATGAACTGCGCGACCCGGACAGCACCATCACGAAAAGCATCGGTGCCGCCAGCACCACCACTTGCCAAATGCGCATGGAAAACCTCGCATACAGCAGTCCCAGCGAGATCATGCCCAGGGCGATGTAATTGGCATAATGGTTGGGCTGTGCCAGGTTGCCATACACCGCGTGAGATGTCTTGGCCGTGATGATCGGGTTCAGGAATGTATTCCAGCGGTAATGCTGCAAGATGCCCGCCAGCGTATTCAGCTCCGCACCCGCCAGCAGGAATATGGCCAGCGCAGTCGCCAGCACCGGCAACCCCAGCTCTACCCGCAGACGCTGCCCCAACATGATCAGCAATGCGGCAAACATGAAATACAGCGCCAGGAGCATCAAGTGATCGAAGTAAGTGATGCGCCCCACGAGGTACTGCAACATCAGCAAAAGCATCAACCCGATGGGCAACAACACGATGCGCGGCACTTCGGGCTCCCGCCAATAGCGTGCTGTGAGCAACAGCAGCATCGCGCACACGCCCAGCACACCTGTGCCCCACTCCTGATAGAAGGTCGTGATGGGATAAGCGTGGTTGTAGTACAGGAAAGGCAAAACCCACATCAGTCCGACGAAGGCCAGACTGATGTGGGCCAGACCAAACGAAATGGCTGAAGGTTTTTTTAGCAACTGCCTTTGATACCGAAGCGGGCAAGAATGCTATTCAAGGGGCATATCTGCGTGAAGCCGCTCTGAAACAGATTCAATCCGACGAAGGCGGTGAATAGCAAAAAGTATTTGCTGACGAACAGCGGACTCACTTCCACTCCCAATGCCAGGGACAGCAGGATGAAACTGCCTGCGACAATACGGACTATGCGTTCAGCGTTCATTTTCAACACTCCTTAAAGACTGGCGATTTTACTGGAATTTCCTATACGGCATGACTTAATACGGTAACCTGGCTGCCTTCCTCAAGAGGAACAGCAAATCCGCTCAAGTCGAACAGAATACATCGCGCATCATCCCTACGAGTTTCAGGGTGCGTGGATCGCCGATGCGGTAGAACACCCGATTGGCATCCTTGCGGGTGGCCAGTACGCCTTTATCGCGCAGGATTGCAAGATGTTGCGAGATATTGCTCTGCGTCGTGCCCACGCTGTCCACGATTTCCTGAACGCTTAATTCATCGCCGGCAAGCACGCACAATATTTTCAAGCGTAACGGATGCGCAATCGCCTTGATCGCCAGCGAAGCTTCCATGATATGTTCATCTTTATCGATCAGTTTGTTCGTCATAAGTTCGCCTGCCATCTTTGGAAGTGGGGGCATGTCTCGCCCCGAAATCGGCTAAAATCCTGCACTGACGCAGCGTTGCTTCGCAGCGCACTAAATTAGCAACTACTTATATTTTGATATCTTGGTGACAAAAAAGCCAGCATGACCGTACAGTCGACTCAACCAATCACTCCCGTCCTCTTGCTCATCCTCGATGGTTTTGGCTATCGCGAGGATCCCGATTTCAACGCGGTTGCCTGTGCGCGCAAACCGAATTGGGACAAATTATGGAGTGAGTATCCGCACACCCTGATAAACGCCTCCGAATTGCGCGTCGGATTGCCCACCGGCCAGATGGGCAATTCCGAGGTGGGCCACCTGAATATCGGCGCCGGACGCGTCGTATATCAGGACCTTACCAAAGTCGATCTGGCGATCGAGAACGGGAGCTTCTACACCAATCCCGCACTTGTGCAAGCGGTCGATTCCGCAAAGCAACGCGGAACGGCGCTGCACATACTCGGCCTGCTGTCTCCGGGCGGCGTGCATAGCCATGAGGCACACATGCACGCCATGCTGGAACTGGCCGCACGCGCCGGGCTGAAAAACATCTTCATCCATGCCTTCCTCGACGGACGAGACACCCCTCCCCGCAGCGCCGCCCAGTCTCTGCAATCGCTGCAAGACAAATGTGCGCAGCTTGGCTCGGGACGTATTGCAACCCTCGTGGGACGATTCTTCGCCATGGACCGCGATAACCGCTGGGAACGCGTGCAGATCGCCTACGACATGCTCACTCTGGGCAAGGCTCCGTTCGGCTTTGCCACACCCCGGGCCGCGCTGGAGGCGGCTTATGCGCGCGGCGAGAACGACGAATTCGTGCAGGCGACCGTCATCGGCGAATCCGCTGCAATGCAGGACGGGGATTCTGTCGTGTTCATGAATTTCCGCGCCGACCGTGCTCGCGAGATCACCCGCGCCCTGACCGAGGACAAATTCGACGGCTTCGCGCGTTCCCGCTTCCCCAACCTGGGGAACTACACCACCCTGAGCAGCTACGGAGAGGATTTTCATCTGCCCTGCGCTTACACGGCCGATTCTATCCATAACGGCATCGGTGAATATCTTTCCAATCTGGGCCTGAAACAGCTGCGTATCGCCGAAACAGAAAAATACGCACATGTCACCTACTTCATGAACGGCGGCAGGGAACAGCCCTACCCTGGTGAAGACCGCGTGCTCGTACCCTCACCCAAAGTGGCCACTTATGACATGAAACCGGAAATGAGCGCGTTCGAAGTCACCGACAAACTCGAAGCCGCGATCCGGAGCAGGCAATATCAGGCGATCCTATGCAACTATGCCAATGGCGATATGGTCGGCCACAGCGGCATCCTGGAAGCGGCAGTGAAGGCGGTGGAAGCGCTGGACATCTGCATTGGGCGCGTAGTGAACGCGATGCTGGAATGCGGCGGTGAGGTACTCATCACGGCCGATCACGGCAATGCCGAACAGATGCGGGACTTGTCCACACAGCAAGCCCACACCGCCCATACGCTCAATCTGGTGCCGTTCGTCTACATCGGGCGCAAGGCAAGCATCGCCGAGGCCGGCGCCGGCGCGCTGCAGGATGTCGCGCCGACGCTGCTGGCGATGATGGGACTGCCTCAACCGCCGGAAATGACCGGCAAGTCGCTCATTCATATTCTGTGACCGTACTGCCGCGCTTCGCTGTGCTGGCGCTGCTGCTCCTCGCGGGAGCGGCGCAAGCCACGCAGCAGGATGACCTGGAAAAATTGCGCAAGCGCATCTCCGCCTTGCAGCAGGATTTTGACAAATCCAGCGAATCCAGGGCCGAAGCGGCGGATAACCTGCGCGAGTCGGAACGCGCCATCAGCAACAGCAACCGCAGACTGCACGAGCTCGCACAACAGCAGCAATCCGCCAACCGGGAGCTTTCGCAGTTGCAGCAACGCGCCTCGGCAATCGATCGGGAACTGCAAGGTCAGCAGGCCATGCTTGGGCGCCTGTTGTACCAGCAATATATGGACGGGGGCGAACAGGAATACCTCAAACTGCTGCTCAATAACGACGACCCGAATCAGGTCGCGCGCGAGTTGCGCTACTACGAATACATCGCGCGCAACCGCGCTGCCACCCTGCAGTCCTTGCGCAACGGTCGTGCGAGGTTGCAGGCGGTCACCGATCAGGCGCGCAAAAAGAGCGACGAAATCGCTTCACTGCAAGCGGAAGAGCGCGACCAGCGGCAGCTTCTGGAACGGGATAAACATGCACACCAGTTGATGCTGAACAAGATATCGCAGCAAATGAAGCAACAGCGCCGCGAGATCGGACATTTGCAGCGCAACGAAAGCCGCCTGTCGCAATTGGTCGAGAAGCTTGCGCATGTTTTGCCCGACACCCAGACAGACAGCGTGGCATTCAAGTCGCTCAGGGGCAAACTGGCATTACCGGTCAAAGGCAGGGTGACCAACAAGTTCGGAGCGCGTCGCCCGGAAAGCACGATGCCATGGACCGGTTGGTTCCTGCGCACATCTCCCAGCCAGCCGGTCAAGGCGGTGGCCGCCGGTCGTGTGGTATATGCCGACTGGCTGCGCGGCTTCGGCAATCTCCTCATCATCGATCACGGGCAAGGCTACATGAGCCTGTACGGAAACAACGAAACGCTCTACAAACAGGTCGGCGACAGCCTGCGCGGCGGTGACCTTATCGCCACGGTGGGTAGCAGCGGCGGCAACGCAGATTCCGGTTTATACTTCGAACTGCGTTTTGAAGGCAAACCCTTCGACCCAGGCAAATGGGTCAGGCATTGACAAGGAAAAATCAAATGAGTCGTCGCTTCAAGGAATATGGTCTGGTGGTCATCGGTCTGGTGGCAGGCATCCTGGTCAGCCTGAATTTCTCCGCTGTTGCGGATAAAGATACCGAACTGCCGTTGCCCGTCGAAGAGTTGCGCGCATTCTCCGAAGTGTTTGGCCGTATCAAGAGCGATTATGTCGAGCCGGTGAGCGACAAGACTTTGATTACCTCAGCCATCAACGGCATGTTGAGCGGACTCGACCCGCACTCCGCCTATCTGGATGCCGATGCTTTCAAGGAACTGCAAGTCGGAACGCAAGGCGAATTCGGTGGACTGGGCATCGAAGTCGGCATGGAAGACGGCTTGGTCAAGGTGATCTCGCCAATCGAGGACACACCCGCTTTTACGGCCGGGGTCAAGAGCGGTGACCTCATCATCAAGCTCGACGATACGCTGGTGAAGGGCCTGACCCTGAATGACGCGGTGAAACGCATGCGCGGCAAGCCCGGCAGCGTCATTGTGCTCACCATCCTGCGCAAGAATGAACCCAAGCCTTTGCAGATCAGCGTGACGCGCGCGGTCATCAAGGTGCAGAGCGTAAAGTCAAAACTGGAGGAACCGGGATACGGATTCGTGCGCATCACCCAGTTCCAGGAACATACCGGCGAAAACCTGGCTACTGCGTTGGCTAATCTGCAGAAGCAGAACAATGGCGCACTGCAAGGGCTGGTTCTCGACCTGCGTAATGATCCGGGCGGCCTGCTGACGAGCGCGGTCGGGGTTTCCGCCGCGTTCCTGCCCAAAGATGCGTTGGTCGTCTATACCGAAGGACGCACCGAAGATGCCAAGATGCGCCTCACAGCCAACCCCGACAATTACCTGCGCGGCAGCAGCAAGAGCGATTATCTGAAGGATCTGCCTGATTCTTTCAAGAAAGT
>JAJXTT010000104.1 GCA_021783525.1 Pseudomonadota bacterium | reverse complement strand
CGCCAGTCCATCATCGTCGTGCGCCAGGATTGCGCCGGGGTTGGCGAGATTGGGGCAAACTCGGCGATGAGCGCCTGCCGCGCCAAGGCCAGCAGCAAAGGCGGCTTGCTCTCTGCGTCGGCCGCGACCAGCATCACCGCATAGAAGCCATAACGCTGCCAACTGGGCAGAGTAAACCAGCGCAGCCAGCGGCGTCCGCGGATTCTCAGGCCTTCCGCATTGACGAAGACCTGGAAGATGCGCAAGCGGGAAGGGCCGCGATCATTGGCTGCTGGCGTCTGCGGCGTCTCCTGCGGCGCGGTCAATTCAAGCTGCCGAGATAGTTGGAGATCAGCTTCAGATCGTCGCTCTTGAGCCCGGTGGCGACGTCGAGCATGATCGAATGGGCGCTGCGGCTCCGCTTCCGGAAGGCATCGATCTGCGCCTGGACATATTCGGGAGGCTGCCCCGCCAGCCGCGGGAATATGCCCTGCCCCCTGCCGCTCAAGCCGTGACAGCGCGCGCATTTTTCCCGATACAGGCGCTCGCCTATTTCCAGATCGGCACGTGCCTGAAGCTGCAAGACCTTGGGCCGGATCACCGTGGGACGCATCTGCTGCTGGCTGAAATACATGGAGAGGTTCGCCATGTCGGAGACGCTCAGCGCGGCAACCATGCCCGACATCACCGGATTGCTGCGGCTGCCGTTCTTGAAGTTCTGCAACTGCATGAAGATGTAGTTGGCGTTGAGTTGCGCGATGCTCGGGAATGCCGTGGTCGGGCTGTTGCCGTCCGGTCCGTGACAGCCGGCGCAGAGCTGGGATTTGGCTTGCCCTTCCTTGAAGTTGCCGTTCTCTGCCGCCGTCGGCTTGCCGGTCCAGGGAGCGGGGTAGGACAGGTTGTGCATCAGGTTCTGGTGGCATTGCACGCAGGTCATCTTCTCCTGCACCATCTGCAGGTGCGGCGGAATTTCCGGCCTGAATTCCCCGAGCGTGCCCTTGAGCAAGGCCTGGTGCGCCGGGTCGGTGTGGCATTCACGGCAGCGCTGGCTGTCGTTGGCCAGAAACCGCGCGCGGGCCTTGTTGGCGAGATCCGGCGACAGCGTCTTGTTATAGGTGTCCCGATCGCGCAAGCCGATTTGCACCTGATCGATCCAGGTCTTCGGCGCCAGGTACATATAGTCGAACCAGTTGTAGACCGAATGCACGTTGTCATGGCAGTTGGTGCATCCCGGCCGCAGCGGATTTTTGCTGCTGCCCATCGCGGACAGCTGGTATTCCTCGTACTGAACCGGATGGCATTCGGCGCAGCCGATGGTCACTCCTCTGGGCGGAAGCTTGTTGCCACTGGGATTGAACGCGTAGGCGGACTCGTCATACCAGGTTTCGTGGCAGGTGCTGCAGGTGCCGGGCGTCTGGAACACCGATCTGACGCCCGGAACGGGAATGGCGCCGAGTTTTCCGGCGAGCAATATCACCAGCAGGACCAGCACGCCGGCCGCGGAAACAATGATTTTGCGTTTCTTGGTCATGCCCTTACCTCTTGCGCCGATTTTTCCATATCGCCGTCCGCGAGCAACTTCGAGGCGTCTATGCTGAGATTGCCGTAGCGATCGCCGGGCTCCGCCTTGTGCACGGTGACGGCGGTAGCGCAGGCCGCGCCGCCGCCCTGCTCGTCGAACAGGGCGGGGATCAGGTCCATCGGGTGAGTGCCCGGGTCGGCCCACCACAGATTGTGGTTGATGTCCTCATCGGGATTGTCGTTAGCCCCCTCGTGTTCGGGTCCGGCGCTGCCGTTGGCCACGCTGCCGATGCGCCAGTGCCCGCTGGCGTTGTGCATGGCGACCACGTCCGGGCGGATGGTCTGGGTCAGATGGGCCTTGGTCACCAGGTGGCCCGCCCTTGAACTGACCCGCACCAGGTCGCCGTCGTCGATGCCCATCGCCTGCGCCGTCGCGTGGTTGATGTGCAGGTGATTGGCGAGGGTGGCTTCCCTGATCACCTTGTTGTTGGCCGAAGCGTCGCCGGCATAGTAGTCGGAGGCATGAACCACCAGCGTGAGTTCGCCGCCGGCCGTCGCCGTATCCTTGGCCGCCTGCCAATGGGGGAAGGGATCGAGGTCGAGCTTCACCGGCTTGCCGTAATGCGGCATCACTTCTTCGCCCTGCTCATCGACGATGCGCCGGATGTCGGGATGGAGATAGCCGTAGATCGGCCAGACGCCGCTGTGCTTGGCCATCAACTCCCAGCCGCCGTCCTTCTTCAGTCCCGGCACGCCGCCCAACTGCATGGCCAGCCATTCCCTGGTGTCGCCGAACTGCCAGTACTTGGCGGCCCCCGGGTCGTTCGTCGCCTGGACGATGTCGCGCAGGATGGTGCGCAGTTCGCGAGCCTCGCCCACGGGGGGGCTGACCTGCTGGCGCAGCCCGATCCAGGGCAGCAGGCTGCCTTGGCCTGCCACCGGCTCGTTGCGCTCCAGCCAGTGGGCCTCCGGAAGTATCAGGTCCGCCAGATCCCAGGTCTCGTTGCGGAAGCTGTCGATGGCCACGAACAGCTTGACCCGGCTCTCGTCGGCGAGGGTCTGGCGCCACGCCGCCGCCGCCGGGGCGTCGAAGGCCGGATTGGTGTTGTAACCGAACAGCAGGTCGATCGGATACTGCTTCCCGGCCTCGATGGGAAAGCGATGCGGGCGTTCGATCGGATTTCTACCGGCGGGGCTGGCGGGTTTCGGCAGCAGATCGCCCAGCGCGATCTGCCGGGGCAGGCAGGTGCCGCCTTGTACCTCGAAGCCGCCGGTGATCAGCGGCAACAGCATCAAGGCACGCTCGGTGTCGTAGCCGTTGGTGTGTCCGCTGGTGCCCGAGCCGGTGATGATGCAGCCGCGCTCGCTCTCGGCGAATTGCCGGGCGATGCTCCTTATGTCCAGGGCAGCGACGCCGCTCACCGCCGCCGCGTGCTCCAGGGTGTAGGGCTTCAGTTCCTTGGCCAGGCGGTCAACGGTCAAATTGCTTGACCGGGTGATCGCGGCCTTGTCGGCCAGGCCCTCCTGCAGCAGGTAGTTGGCCATCGCCAGGGCGACCAGCCCATCGGTCCCGGGCCGCAACGGCAACCACTCGTCGGACAGGCCGGCGGTCTTGGAGCAACGCGGATCGAAGGTGGCGATCTTGGCCCGGCGGTAGAGCCTGCCGTCCATGGCTTCCGCCGCGTAATCGGGTTGGGAGACCAGAAAGTTGGTGCCGAAATTGAGGATGTAATGGGAGTGCGCCAGATCGGGAATCGCGTCCGCCGCGCCCCAGGCCGCCTGCCAGGCTGCCTGCCGGTTGGTGCCGGTCGCCAGCGGAATGAAGCTGTTCGAACCCAGGGTGTGCAGGAGGCGCTGCCAGGCGCCGGCGCTGGTATCCTTGCCGTGCAGCAAGGCGATTGCCTCCGGCTTGCTCTTGGCGATCGCCTGGGCGATTTCCTGATTGGCCTGTTGCCAGGTGATCTCCTGCCATTTTCCCGAGCCGCGCGGCCCGGCGCGTTTCAGCGGCTTCTGCAGGCGGTCGCCGTCATAGAGTTGCAGCCAGGCCGAGGCCTCGGCGGCGCTGACCCGGCCGCGACTGCGCACCGACTCGGTCACGCCGGAGAGCTCGACCACCAGCCTTCCCGGTTTGCCGGTGAGGAGGTTTCTCTGCAGCGGATCCTGTTCCACCCAGGCGATCACCGGGTTGTCGTGCGCGTGCAGCGGGGAACAGGTGAACACGCGCTCCCGCGGCTCGCGCTTGATGTAGTTGTACGACTCGTTGCCCAGGGCCAACTCCATGGCCCCCGCCTGCTGCATGACCCCGAGCGCCGCCACCGAGCCGGCGCTGCCCTTGAGGAATTGACGTCGATTGATCTTCATGATTTCCCTCGTACCTCTTTGTGGCACAAGTGCCCTGGGTTGTCTTCGACAACGACGGGCACTAGTAGTGGCCCTGGTAATAGTAGGTGCCCATCACCCACCAGATGCGCATGCCATAGACGCCGGTGGCGCACATGAACGCCGCACCCAGCACCCAGCTCATCCGTCGGTTGATCTTGGGTATGACCAGGATGACCAGCGGCAGCAGCAGCCCCCAGACGATCTCCAGGTAGAGATAGGGCCAGCGGAAAACTCCGAGCAGCACGTCGTAGAGCATCGTGTGCTCCTCGGCCACGCCGTAGGTCATCTGCAGGAACTCGTTGCCCAGCAGGAACAGGTCGAAAATGATGCCGTAGAGCATCAGCCTGGCCATGTCGGCGATCAATTCGATCGGCACCTGCTTTTCCGCCGCGAGAAACTTGTTGCGCACCCACAGGCAGCAGATCAGAAAGCCGATGCCCGAGACGTAGGCGCCGGTCAGGAACAGGATCGGCGCGACCGAGGTGTGGTTGGGTACGCGCGACGGATTCAATTGCATCACCACCCCGGTATACCAGTGCGTGCACAACGCCAGAACCACCGCCAGAATGCCCAGACGGCGGGCCCAGCGTTCGTTCTTCTGATAGACGAAGTAGCTGTAGCACATCATCGCGATCGGATAACTCATGATGAAGCACGAACCCCAGACCATCGGCGCCGACCAGTGACTGAAGCTCGAGAACAGCAGCAGGTGGAAGAAGCGGTAGGGCTTGCCCAGGTCGATGATCAGGAGCACCGGCACGATCAACAACATGATGATCGCGGTGTTGGAGGCGAAGAAGGCGGTGGCTTTGTACTTCTTGACCCCGAACACCCAGCCCAGCGAGCTGATCACGAAAGAGCCGGCCGAGACGCCGACCAGCCAGAAATACAGGGCAATGGGAAAGCCCCAGTAGGAATGGTGAAATGCGTTGGCTATCATTTGCCCTTCCATCAGTACAGCCCCCTGAAAAATTTGTGCGGCACCTGCGCGAAGAACGACGAGAAATTGCGCACGATGTGTCTCATCAGGCCCCAGAAACCCATGTCCGTGTCGATGATGTCGCCAGCCATCTCGCCGCCCAGTTCGCTGTTGCGCTTGAAGCTGTTGTAGCGCTCGTGCAGCTGGGCGCTGCGGTTGTGAAAGGCGAACTCGGGATCGCCGATCGATTCGGTGAGGCCGATGTAATAGACCTGCGGGGCGGTACCGAGCTCGACGCGCAGATTGAAGGTCTTGCTCTCGCGCAGCAGGCGCGCGACCTCGCTTTTCGGATCGTTGATGTCGCCGAACACCATCGCACCGCCGGTGCAGGAGGCGACGCAGATCGGCGCCAGACCCCGGGTCACGCGCACCACGCAGAAGTCGCATTTGTCCGCGACATTGCGCGGATTGTTTTTCTCGCGCCGGTACTCGGGCAGCAGGTGCCGGGCGTTGTAGGGGCAGGCCACCATGCAGGTGCGGCAGCCGATGCAGCGGTTGTAGCGCTGCAGCACGAAGCCGTCGGGATGCTTGAAGGTGGATTTGGTCGGGCAGCTGCGGACGCAGGAGGGCTCGTCGCACTGGTTGCACAGCCGCGGCAACACCGCGCGCCGGGTATCCGGAAATTCCCCGAACTCCGCCTCCGCGACCCAGATGCGCCAATCGCCCAGGGGAACGTCGAAGGAAGTCTTGCACGAGGCGGTGCAGGCGTTGCAGCCGGTGCAACGGCGCAGATCGACCACCATGGCGTAGCGCTTGCGTCCGGGCTTGCCCTTACTCGGCGACACCCCGTCAAAACCATAGACTCGCTCTGCCATTAACCGCTCCCCTGCATTCTGATGAAATTGGAATTCGATTCGTCTGCTTCGCGCGTCACCGATGCCCGGGCGTCCAGCCCGGGTCATTTCGCGACCGAAACCCTATGGTTGAACATATAGATGACCGCCCCGCGGATTTCGCCGTCGGTCAGATCGGCCATACCGCCACGCGCCGGCATGCCGCCGTGACCGTTGATCGCGGAGCGTACCAGGGCATCGATCCCATGCCTTCCGCGCGGGATCCAGGCGGCCCGGTCGCCAATCTTGGGTGCCCCACCGACGCCTGTCAGATGGCATTTGCTGCACTGTATCTGCACGATTTCCTTGCCCGGACGGTCAACAATCTTGACGCTTTTGTCGGTCGGCTCGATCCAGTGACCGCCCGAGCGATTGACCATATAGGTGATCGCGCGCTCGATTTCATAATTGCTGATGCCCGGATTGCCGCCATGCGCCGGCATTTTCCGGATACCCGTGATCGCGTGCAGTTTGAGACCGCTGAGCCCTTGCGCGGCACGCTTGCTCCAGGCTTTCACGTCGCCGATTCTGGGTGCGCCATACTTCCCCGTGCCGTGACAACGGGCGCACACCGTCTTGACCACTTCCTCGCCGCTGCGCTGACCATTTGCGGCCCACGCCTGATGCACAGTCAGCGATAGCGACAGAGCAAAAATAACGCATTGGAATCCCAGCCAGCTCTGTGTCTTGGTATCGCGCATGTTGCCTCTCTCGCTTGGATGAGCTGACAGACTTTTCGTGTTCCCGGCATTGAGGACGCGGGTGTCATTTTTTTTGAGTGGCTGAATAGTGCCGTTCCACACAATATAGCTTTTTGATCTATATCAAGTGAGTATGATCTTGATCTAGTAACCTGAATGTGGCTTTGGACTAAAGCGTTCGGCATAGATAATAAGCATAGTTTATTAGAATATTAAACCGGTGGAGAACTCCTTGGCCCTTTCCGGACCCGTGCACT
>JAJXTT010000103.1 GCA_021783525.1 Pseudomonadota bacterium | reverse complement strand
CAAGGCCCGCGAGATCAATTTCCGCCTGCTCGGTCTGCATCGCAACCTGTTCGTTGAAGCCAATCCCATCCCGGTAAAGTGGGCGGTGGCGCGCATGGGCAAGATGAAGAACGCACTGCGTTTGCCCCTGACTCCGCTGACTGCCGGAGCGCAACCGGTGGTGGAAGCGGCCATGCGCCAGGCCGGCGTCATCTGATAGGAAACGACATGAAGTCAAGGAACATCGTATTTGGATTCGTTGCGGTATCGTTGCTTGCTGGATGCAGCATGTTCGACCGGAAACCGGTGGATTACAAAGCAGGTGCGGTGCAACCGCCGCCGCTGGAAGTCCCGCCCGATCTGACGGTGCCCGAGACGGAACAGCGCTATATCATTCCCGGGACGGACGGGGAGAAGGTCGCCAGTTATTCGGAATACACCAGAAAGACGGAACAGCCCTGCGTAAACCCGGCGAGCGCGCCGGTTGCGGCAACTCCCGCACCGCAACCGGCTCCGGCGCCGACCGCCAGGTTGCTTGAAGGCAACGGTACAAAGAGCATATCGCTGGGTGAGCCGTTCGACCGCAGCTGGCGCAGGGTCGGGCTGGCACTGGATCATGCACGTCTCGTTACGACTGACAAGGACCGGAGCAAGGGGATCTATTTCGTCTCGGCGACGACGGACAAGGACAAAAAGAAACTGCCGGACTATCAGGTCATCGTTCGCGAAAATGCAGCGGGCAGCGAAGTCACGGTGGTCGACCAGAGCGGCAAGAGCACAGCCGAAACGACTCGGCTTGTCGACGTGATTTACCAGAATCTGGACAAGGGCAATCCCGGCGACCAGCCTCGCCCTCCTCGCGGAGATGCGGTTCGCACTTCTCGGTAGCGGCAGCGAGGGGAACGCCCTCGTCGTGCAGGTCGGGCGAACCCATGTCCTGCTCGATTGCGGTTTTTCCCTGAGCGAGACGGTGTCGCGCTTGGCACGTCTTGGCCTGCAAGCCGAGCAGCTGGACGGCATCGTGGTCACGCACGAACATGGAGACCACATCTCCGGCGTTGCGCGGCTTGCTCGCAAATTTAACCTTCCCGTGTGGCTGACCCACGGCACCTTGCGCACGCAAAACACATCCTTCTCCGGACTCTCCATCACTGAAATCAATCCCCACCTGGCCTTTGGCATCGGTGACGTGCAAGTGCAGCCTTATCCCGTGCCGCACGATGCGGCAGAACCGGTGCAATACGTGTTCAGCGACGGCACGTACAAGCTGGGTGTGCTCACCGATACCGGCAGTTCGACGCCGCATATCGAAGCGACCTTGAGCGGTTGCCATGCGCTTGTGCTGGAATGCAATCACGATGCCCGGATGCTTGCAGAGGGCGATTATCACTACAATCTGAAACAGCGTGTCGGTGGGCGTTACGGACACCTTAACAATGACGATGCGGCAGCTTTGCTGGCCCGCCTGGACAACAGCCGGTTGCAGCACATCGTTGCCGCGCACCTGAGTCGCAAGAACAACGCGGTGGAACTGGCAGTGGGAGCGCTAAGCGGGGCGTTGGGTTGTACGCCGGACCGGATCGCCGTTGCAACGCAAGAGACGGGATTGGATTGGTGCGAGATTTCCTGATCGACGGCGGGCAGCAGAAAATAAAAAGCCGACTTGCGTCGGCTTTTTATCAAGCTTGTGAAGCTTCTTACTTTGCAGCAGGAGCGGCAACAGCGGAAGCAGCAGCAGGCTCGGAAGCAGCAGGAGCAGCAACAGCGGAAGCAGCAGCAGGTGCGGGAGCGGCGGCAGGGGCAGCAGGTGCCGGAGCTTCAGCTTGTTTGCCGCAAGCGGACAGGGACAGAGCGAACACGACAGCGATCAGAGAGGTCAATTTCATTTCATTTCCTTCGGTTGATATAAAAATTACGGGAGTGCTAGATTTGTTTGGTACCCATTCGCCAAAGTCTCCCTCGTTGCGAAAGGCGCGGCATTCTACCACTATCCTTGCATAGTATCAGGGAATGTGAATATTCCGTTATAACCCTAGCGTTGTCCCTGAAACACAGGGGTGCGATGAATTCCACATTTCGTTGAAGCGGGAATTCAGCCGGCGCGCTTCTTCCGGATCGTTTTTTCCCAGCAGTCCGCGCGTATCGTCGAAATGGTAACGGCGCACGTAATGGGTATTATCCGCGACGGCAAAAGGGTCTGAGATGTGCAGCAGGTTCTTTGGCGTCTGGTAGATGAACATGCTGTTGCCGAACTGGCGGAGCAACATCATCATCCGCGGACAATAGCGGATCAGATGCTGCGGATCGTGCGCCAGCAGGTTCAGGCGGTTGATCGGACTGGAAAGCAGAAAGCGTTGCAGCATATCGAAACGCGCTTCGGAATTGAAACCGATGCCTTCAAAGTTCTGTTCGAAGATATTGAGCGTGCGTTGCGCCGACGAGCACACCGTATCCAGGGCTGCGATATAGTCCGATACGCCGTCGAAAGTCGAGTGCTGCAGGGTATCGTTGCTCAATCCCGGATCCTTCCTACCTTGCGCGAGGCGTCAAATAGCCATCCAGGTACCATTGGTAAAGGAGGTCGGTCGCTTCGCGTGTGAACTTGCTCGATGGGGGGAGGCTCCTCGTGTCGGCGAGCTCGCGCAAGATGCGGTAACAGCCCATGCCGACCCGATGTGCATCGCCGTTGATGAATATTGTGTTGCCGTGGCACAGCATCTGGGTCTTGAGGTCGAGCATTACGCCATGTTTTTGTAATGACTGCCCGAAACGTGCTTCGGTCAACGGCCTGGCGGGCGCATCAAAGAAGATATGGGGCTTGGGTTCGGAAAGGTAGCATCCCAGAAAATTGGCGATGTCCTCGTCGTCCCACTTCACTTTGCGGATCGCGCGTCCCACCTGCTGCAGCATGTCCGCGCTGATTTCGGCGGGATGCTTCTGCGCCTTCAGGCCCGGGTCGGCATAGATGCCTTCGATCTCGATGCGGTCTTGCAGATAGACGAGGAACTGCTCCGCAAGCTCCTGGTACCACGGCGTGCGGAAGCCGATGGAATAGGTCATGCAGTCGTCTTCCGCGATGCCGTTATGGCCGCATTGGGGCGGCAGGTAAAGCATGTCGCCGGCTTCCAGTACCCACTCCTGTTCCACCTTGAAATCTTTCAGCAATCGCAATGGCGCTCCTTCGACGAGCGCGCGATCTTTTTGTGTGGAGATCTGCCAGCGCCGATGCCCGAGTCCTTGCAGCAGGAAGACATCGTAAGGGTCGAAATGCGGGCCGACACCGCCGCCTTTGGGTGCGTAGCTCACCATCAGGTCGTCGAAACGCGCATGCGGGATGAAGCTGAACTGCCTCGCCAGTTCGGCGCCTTTCGGCAGGAAGTGATTGACGCCTTGCACCAGCACCGACCATTTGCCCTTTTTTGACAGACCCTCGAAATCCGAGGGTTCGAACGGCTCGTGACGCAATTTCCATTGCTTGCGCTGATAGGTCACCAGCCGTGCCTGAACGTCGGCAACGCATGCCAGATCGATCAATTGTTGCGGATCGAGCAGTCCTTTGAAACCGGGTACGGCCTGGCGGATCAATAAGGGTTTCTTCTGCCAATAGTCGCGAAGAAATTCGTTGACGGTCAGCCCGCCGAGAAGGGTCAATTTGGTATTCATTTATTAATTATAATCTCCGCGAAACCATTTGGTACAAAATGAAACTCGGTTAGAATGCTCCGGCAGGAGGGCGTTATGCCAATACAGGCAGTACAGCTACAAGTCGGAACAGAGGCGCCGGAATTCGAACTCGCAGATGCGGATATGCAGATGTTCAGCCTGAGCGGGCAACGCGGCAGGAACATCGTGCTGTATTTCTATCCCAAGGACGACACGCCGGGATGCACGATGGAAGCGAACGAATTCAGCGATTGCGAGGAAGAGTTCGCCAAGCACGACACCATTGTGGTCGGCATCAGCCGCGACGACTGTATCAGCCACGCCACCTTCCGCGACAAGTATGGCCTTTCGGTCCAGTTGTTGTCCGATACCGACGGGCGTGTTTGCAGAAAATACGGCGTGCTGTACGAGAAAGAAGTGGATGGCCACAAGAAGCTCTCCATCCAGCGCTCGACTTTCGTCATCGGCAAACGGGGCGAGTTGCGCCATGTCCTGTACGGTGTCCATGCCCACGGACACGCCCAGGATATTCTTAAATTGATAAAGGAAATGAAATGAAGATCGAAAAGAACGCCGTTGTCTCGCTGACTTATGAATTGACCGACGCCAGCGGCGCGCTGCTGGAAAAGAACAGCGACCCTATCAGCTACCTGCACGGCGGCTATGACGGCATCTTCCCGATGGTCGAGGAAGCGCTGCACGGCAAGGCCGTGGGCGACAAATTCTCGGTCAGCATGCAACCGGACGATGCCTTTGGCGAATACGAGCACGACCTCGTGCGAGCCGAACCGCGCAGCATGTTCCCGAAGGACGTTGCGGTCGGGATGCAATTCGAAGGCGGCGCCGAAGGCGACGATGACGAAGACTACGTGCTCTACACCGTCACCGAAGTCACCGACGACGAGGTGACCGTGGATGGCAACCACCCGCTCGCAGGCAAGGCCCTCGTTTTTGCCGGCACGATCACCGGCGTGCGTGCCGCCACGCAGGAAGAATTGGCGCACGGCCACGTGCATGGCGATGGCGGTCATCACCACTAAGCCCGAAAGCGGCAAGGCCTGATCGCGGAGGCACGAACATGACGAACTGGTTGCGGGAAAATCGCGGATTCATCGTTTTCATCCTGCTGTTCGGCGTCTTCCGCACCGCGATCGCGGACTGGAATCCGATTCCTTCCGGTTCCATGCGGCCCAACCTGCTGGAAGGCGACGTGGTGTTCGTCAACCGGCTCGCCTACGATCTCAAGCTGCCTTTGACCGATGTCATTCTTGCGCATCTGGGCGAACCCCGGCGCGGCGACATCGTCACGTTCACCTCCCCCGCAGACGGAAAGCGCCTGATCAAGCGCCTGGTGGCTTTACCCGGAGACCTCGTCGAAATGCGCGACAAGCAGCTGCTGATCAACGGAGTGAAGGCCGATTACAAAATGCTCGATGCCGCGATCGAACCGATGGGGGACGGCGCATCGCTGCCGGTGCTGCACCTCACGGAAAGATGGGGTAACGATCAGCGGTCGATCCAATGGCTTCCGGAATTGTCGCGGGCGTCCGGTTTCGGACCGGTCGTCATTCCCCGGGACCAGTTCCTGATGCTGGGAGACAACCGAGACAACAGTGCCGACTCCCGCTACATCGGCTTCATTCCGCGCCAGGCGCTGATCGGGCGCGCCGAGCGCATCCTGGTTTCGGCCGCCATCCTGGATGACTGGATGCCGCGCATCGGGCGCTTCGGGAAATCCCTTTACTAAGCCTTACGGGCGGCCAGGATGTGGCAGAGATGCTCGTCGTTCGGGTTCAGCGTGCATTCGGCCACGGCATTCAGCAACTCCTGGATCTCCTTCAGCGTGAAACTTTCCATCAGGCGGTTGGCCATGTCGATCTGCAGCGGCAACATGCGCGATTCCCCGTTCGGCAGGGTGAAATTGAAACCGGCCAGGCGGTTCAGGTCGCCTTCCGTCTCGCTCTGTTCTTCCTGCGCGTCCTCGAGCGTACGGTAATAGTCCTCGATATCGTCCAATACGCGTTCGGGAGTGTTCTCGGGGATTGCCACGACCATTCCCATATTGTCTTCGGGTGCCTCGTACCGTACTCCGCGTTTTTCAACATAGGACACGAATTTGTCGCGCAGTGCGATATCGAAGAATATGTAGTCGATCATGGCGCTCACCTCAGGAAGTTGGAATGATCCCATCCTGCCGTGCAGGCCGGCAGGAATCAATAACCCGAAAGAGAGAGCCGTTTGGAGATCCAGTCGGCCGCCTGTGCTGCACCCTCGGGCTTGGGAGGGACAATTGCGGGTACGGACCAGAGGTCGGACAGGGTGTCCGCAATGTCCCCGCATTCCAACTGCCTGCGCGAGACTTCGCGGCAACTTCCCTGCCGCTGCAACCAATCGACCAGGGCAGGTGCTTCCGGCCAATCCGCCCGGTCGACGTACAGGACGGGGGTACCGCTGCATGCCGCTTCGGTGAAGCTGCCGTAACCCGGCTTGCACAAGAGCGCGTCGCAGCTGGCGAGCAGGTCGTTGAAATTCATCGGCAGCGATTCCAGCGCGACGGCATCGGGATGCGCCACTTGCCAGCTCTCCTGGATCAGCCAGCGCACACCGTCGATGCGCGGCCAGCCCTCGACTGGCAAACGGCCTGCAATGCCGCCCATGCTCACCAGCACCAGCTTCTCTTCCCGCGACAACTTCAAATGGCGGTTCAGCTCGTCGCGCCGGTGCCGGCCGACGATTGCGATCGGCGAGACAGGAACGAGATTGGGCAGGTCGCCCATAGCCATGCCAGGCGTGGCGCGCAGGAAGGCGTCGGTGTTGGCATAGCAGGAGAGTATCTGCGCCGCGATCGTGTCGTCACCGCAATAGTGCCGATAGATATCAGACCAGTTCAGCGAGCATAGCGCCGCATTCGCAATGCCGGCTCTCTGCGCCCCGGCGAGCGCCAGATAGCCCACATTGGAGAACACCATATCCGCAGAGAGATCGCGCAACAGACGCGCCTCGGCGTCGACACGCGCGTCCCAGTCCGCATGGAAGGCGCGGTAAGCCGCG
>JAJXTT010000102.1 GCA_021783525.1 Pseudomonadota bacterium | reverse complement strand
CGTGCACCGAGTTCTCGCCGTACGAAGCCGCGGCAGGCCCGCGTATCACCTCGATGCGCTCGATATCGTCCAGGGTAATCGGCAGCAGCGCCCAGTCCACGGTATTGAATGGCGGGAGATACACGCTACGGCCGTCGATCAGCACCTGCATGCCGGGCGCATCCTGGCTTAGCGCGCCATGGTAGGAGACAACTGCCTGGGAGCCCGCGTAATAACTGACATACATGCCGGGAACCAGCTTGAACACGTCGGGGAGCGAGCGGAAGCCGGATTCCGCGATCATCTTGCGATCGATCACGGTCATCGCGTTGGGCGCTTCGGACAAAGGTTGCGATAAGCGCGACGCGCTCAGTACAACCGGAAACTCCTGCAAGTAATCCTGATCGCTTGCATAGTCGGCCGCCGATGCCCCGTTTGCAAGCAGGCACAAAATGGAAAGGGATGAAATTCGCTGTCGTATCTTTGTCTTCATGTCAAAGCTCTTCGTTTGTCATTCAAAAAAATGGATATGGCCGCGGCCATCTTTCCCGGCCCGGCAGATCGTTGCATCCGTGCCTCTCACGAGGCTTGCGGCAGCCGTGGTCGCGTAACCGCGCCCTTGCGTGTGTCGCTGACTCCTGCGGCATCTCGCCCCATCTGCTGCGCATCGCCATGAATTTATCGCCGTGTCCTGCTTTCGTGTTCCACCTGTATGTGCAGCAGGTCGGTAGATTTTGTTGTGATGCCCAATGTCCTCGCCACTTCCTGGTTGACGGCGATGGTATACAGCGAGGGCGGCTGCGGGGCGGGAAGACGGCGCGTTTGAGCAAACGCATTGGTCGCGGCGCTGGTTTGCGCAGCCAACTGTTCCGGGGTGGAAAATATCGCGCACAAGGCGCCTGCATTCACATAAGCCTGGGAGAGCCCGACGAGCGGTATGCGCTTCCGATAACTGCTCAGCAGGATATTGCGGATATAGCTGCTGTTGAAAATATTGCTATCCGGAATGGCCAGCAATACGTCGCTATGTTCCAGCACGTCATCCAGGTCGGACGACAGGGTCTCGCTGCCTCGCACTTGCTTTGCGACCAACTTGTAGCCTTGCCTGTCCAGTTCGGTGCGCAACTCATTCAGATTGATTCGCGACTCTGTGGAATACAGCACGCCTACGCGCGGACTCTCGGGCAAGACCGCACCGAGCAAAGCCACTTGCCGCGACAAGGGCTGGTCTATATAGATGGCGGAAATCTGTTTGGCGCGTGTCTGTTTTTCCAGCAGGTCAAAATACGTGGCGCTCGGCACCATCACGGCCAAAACGGGTGTTGCCTCGCCCATCGCCCGGTCTGTCGCCTTGACGCCCACCGTCACGATCAGATCGGCGGGCCGGCCATTGGTGGAGAAATCCTCGGGATGTTCCAGCACGCTCACATGGATATTGGACGACAGGTTCTGCCGGAACGCTGTTGCGAAGGTCTGGTATGGCGTGGTGCTCTCGCTGAGCACCACCAGGACGCGCAATTCATCCGCGCCGAAAACGGACAGCGGAAGGCACAGCAGAAAAATCAGACTACAACAGATCTTCCAGCACCGCACGAAGGGCGGAAATTGCGAGTCAGCTTTATCCAAGTTTTTGCAATTCTTCGTAGGTGTTTATGGGCACCAGAAGGCCGCTACGATGTTTCAGGAGACGCCGAACAAGTCTCCTTGCTTGCCCTGCGGAAAAGTGCGAGGGATAACTCACTGAATTTCCACTCTCACCCAACCCTCTCCCGGCGGCGGGGGAGAAAAACGAACTTGATCGGCGCTTCCTGTAGATTTTTTTATAAAAGGAACCTGAAAAACGTATTCATGTCGAATTTGCACGAATACAGTTTTGGGGCTTCCGGCAGCTTCGCGGGATTTGTTTCCGACGATGAAATATTCTACATCATTATCATGCCGCCCGGCTGCGGATGCTGGCAAAGGCCGCCGGTCTTTGGTCGGATCCTGATCACTTGCAACCTTCGGAAAATCGCCAATGCCCCAAATTCCGGGTTGCAGGTTTTCGTTGGCGAGAAGGGAAATAACGGATCGGCAGCGCAAAGTGGAAAAACCCTTTTCATAGGAGGCAATCATGAAAAAAAGCACAGTGGTTCTGTCTTTGTTTGCCATCTGGTCCGTGATGGCCAGTATGCAGGCGATGTCGGCAACGCCAGTCATTACCGGATATGTAGTGGACGCATCCGGGAAAATCGTAAGGAACGGCTTCGGGCAGTGCTGGCATACGGGCTTCTGGACACCCGCTTTGGCGGTGCCGGGATGTGATGGCGTACCTGCATATCAGGGAAGGCCAGCGGCGAGCAAAGTAATTGCGCCGGCACCTGCATCCGCTGCCAAGGCCGCACCGGCGCCAGCGTCCATGTCGAAGATGGTTTTTACGGACAAGCCGATCACCGTTAAAGGCATCACCTTCGATTCCGGCCCGGCAAATCTGAAATCTGCGATCTCCGGGTAACTGGAGAGCAGTGGGGAGTTCGCTGCAAAATACAAAGAAGCGAACTTGACGGTTGCAGGTTATACGGACAACCGTCCCGTTCCATGAAAAATGGGCTGCTTGCAGCCCATTTTTTTATGATCGCAACGAGTCAGCCTGATTCAATGAGGTAAACCCCTGGCTATGCCGGGGGACTCAAAAGAGTTTGACCTGTGCGGCGGTCACAAAAAACAAAGGAAACGCCCATTAAGTCCGTTCGCCCTGAGCCTGTCGAAGGGTCGACCAGATAATATATTGAATGTTAATTGTCCTCCATTCATGGTTCGACAGGCTCACCACGAACGGAGGACTTAATCGGCGTTTCCCTAAATTTCTGATTGCTGTGTAACCAGCATTACCCACATGCGTTCTGCGAACAGACCGCCGAGCAGGTGATGGGCGCTCGAATTCTCAGGTGGGATTCCGTGCGAGGTATACAATTGATCGGCAACAGGATTTTTTTAGAAGAAAACCTTTCAAGGAGAAAATCATGAAAACAAGATCACTGGCCTTTTCCCTGCTTGCCGCATTGCCTATGTTGGCCAGTATTCCGGCATATTCTGCGACAACCACCAATAACGGATATGTGGTGGATGTAACCGGACAAATCGTGAGGAACAGTTATGGGCAGTGCTGGCATTCCGCATTCTGGACACCTGCCATGGCGGTTCCGGGTTGCGATGGCGTTCCCACGGAGGCGCCGCTACTCAAGGTAGCCGCTCCGGCGCCGGCGCCTGCAGTTGCCGAACCGGCCCCCGCGCCAGTTCCTGCACCAGCCCCCGCGCCAGCACCGAAGACGATCTTTACCGACAAACCCATCACCATTGAAGGCGCGAACTTTGATTCGGGCTCGGCAAACCTGAAGTCGACGGCGTCCAGGCAACTGGATACCGTTGTGGAGTTCGCCGCGAAATACAAAGAAGCGAACTTGACGGTTGTAGGTTATACGGACAACCGCGGGAACGAAGCGGCCAACCAGGTGCTTTCCAGGAAGCGCGCGGAATCGGTCAAGGCGTATCTGACCGGCAAGGGCGTTGCGGCCGATCGCATTGCGACCGAAGGAAAAGGTTCCGCCAATCCGGTGGGTGACAACAAGACTGCGGCAGGTCGGGCACAGAACCGCCGCGTGGAGATCAGATCGGTGGAGCGTGAGGCGCAGTAGGCCGGCTTCCCGTTCCATGAAAAATGGGCTGCTTGCAGCCCATTTTTTTATGATCGCAACGAGTCAGCCGGGTTTTCCCCTGGACCTTCAATCGCCCGATCGCGATTCTTCGGGCTGAGCGCGCTCGCGAGCCCAGTGCGCGTAAGCGATGCGCGCAACGTCAAACCGGTCGGTGGTGCGGCAGTAAACCGAGGGCGATCCGAGCCGTCCGATCGGCGCAAAGTTGTTGATGTGCAGATCCGCGTCGATCAAATGGTCCGCCACATGAAACATCACCACTTCGCCGACGAACAGCGTATTGGCGCCAAGCGTTTGCGTGCTGAATAGTTTGCACTCCAGGCTGGCTTGCGATTCCGCCACTCGGGGTACCTTGATATGCACGGAGGGCGACGCGTGCAGATGTGCCGCGGCAAGTTCGCTCTGTCCCGGCGGAAAATCCGCCGCCGAAAGATTCATTGCGTGGAACAAATCCTCGGATACCAGATTCACAACAAATTCACCGTTGGCCAGAATATTCCTTGCGGTGTCCTTGGGGCCGCCTGCGTCGTTGTGGCCGATGCTGATGATGACGTAGAGCGGGTCGCTGCCTACCGCGTTGAAAAAGCTGAACGGCGCCAGATTGATCACGCCATTCTCATTCTGGCTGGTGACCCAGGCGATCGGGCGGGGGACAACCAGGTTTGTCAGCAGCTTGTAGTTGTCTGCCTTGGTGTGCAGGGATGGATCGATTTGCATGAGAAATTGTTATCCAAAGAAAGCGGATTATGCTGAAAGCGATCCCGCCCCGTGCTGTCACCTTTGACGGGCAACGCGCATGGCGGCGGATGATGGATCGCTCAGTTCTTTTGAAAGACCGATTGCGCCAGGTGCATCGAGATGCTCGACCAGACGACGCTGATCAGCAGCCAGCCGGCTGCAATCAGCATGAAAATCATGAAGAATTTTTTCACTGCAAGATTCCCTGTCTATGTATCGGTTGGTTTGGGCCCGGTGCGCACATTCTATCGCAGTCCTTGCTTACGCCCTCGCCGCGATCTGTGCACGATTCCCGGATTTGGAAAAGCGGACGGCGGGTAGTCTGCCTTCAATGCGCCCCTGCGGGCTGCGGCATCAGCGCCAGCTTGAATACTCCCGGGCTGATTTCCGGGCCGAGATGGTGCAATAACTCGTGCAGTTGTTCAGCCGCCTCCCCGGGTGCGGCCTGTGCGGTGCCGTTGATGAGCATCCCGTTCGCCTTGTCGAAACTGCCGGTCGCGGTCAGCAGCAGTTTGCCGGAAAGTGTGGACAGTTGGCCGTCCAGTCCTTCACCGCGGCCCTTCAGCACGATGCGATAGTCGCCCAGAGGCCGGATCGCGGAAAGTGCGGAAGCGGCGCGTGTCCAGTCGACAGTGACCTGGCCGTCCATTCCTGTAGCATTGAGCGCAAGACGGTCGGCAGTCACTTCGAGCATACCCTGAAGCTGGTAAGGGCCGAGCTGAGGTGCGGCGAGCTCGATCGCGGAAACGGGCAGCGCGAGATGCAGGTTGTCGATATCGATACGTCGGGTGAAAGGTGTGTAATGCAGATTCATCGGCCTGGATTCGCCGGTCTGAACCTGCAAGGTCGTACCCGGGAATTTCAGGTTCCAGCGATAGCTGCCGAGCGTCTGGTAGCGGGTGTCCTGCCGCAACAGCGCAACTCCCGAACCCTGCCACAGGCTGCCCGTCGTCCGGGCCAGCGACAGCGTGCCGCCGGTGATGCGTTCGAGTGCGTATCCCATCATTGCAGCGGGTGCGAACACACACAACCCGATGATGAACACGCTGACGAACAGCAGCGCCAACTTCAGGCGGCGCAAGGTCACAGGTCCGCTCCGTTGGTCAGTGTGGCCTGCAACTTGACCATGCCCGTCTCGGGCGATGCCATCAGCATCGCGGTCGATACGCGGATGTGCTGGTTCAGCTCCAGCGCATGCTGCCATTGCAGCCAGTGGGCGAACGAGATGTTGTCGGCGCTGATGCGCACGCTGTTCTGTTCGCCCGGGGTGACTTGCAGCGGCAAACCCGCCGCCTGTGCGGATTTTTCCACGGCGATTTTCAGGGCATCGCTGTCCAGCACCGCAAGTTGTGCCTTCTGGCGCAGCGCTTGAGCCTGCCCGGCGAGCGATTGCATCTGGTCGGCCTGCGCGCGCAGTCGCGGCAGGGCGTCCTGCAATCGGGGCAAGGCCTGGTGCGCGGGTTGCCAGAGCAGTCCGTACATCAGCAAGGGCACGAGCAACCATGCACCGCGCAAGACGGTCTTCTGCTCGGTGGCGCTGAGCGTATTCCAGTGGCGGGCCTTCAGTTTTGCGAATAGGGCTTTCATTTCACACCTCCCGCCGAGACGCGCAGCTGCACGGTCAGGCCTCCGCCCGCGTCGCGCTTGTCCATGACTTGTGCGGTCAGGCCGGTTTCGGCGATGCGCTGTTGCAGTTTGTCGAGCGCGGCCGTGTTCGCGAGCGCCATCTCGATATCCAGTTTGCCGTCGGCATAACGCAGCGTGCGCAGGGTGTTGCCGGTGACCGACTCCGAAGCGGCCGCGAACTTGTCCAGCATGGGCGAAAAATCGGCGTCGTCGACGAGGCCCGCCGCATGGCGCAGGCGCGCCAGGTTGCGCCGCATCTGCAGCGGCGCATCGACGATGGTGGCGTCCGAACCGAAGGTCTCCTGGAACCTCTCCGTCATCTCATGCGTCAAGTGGCGCTTTTCGTTGGCGAGCAGCGCCCACTCCAGGTTGCTGGTGCCGACCTCCACGCCGAACAGCAGCAGCGCGGCCATCAGCGCCGGGCGCAGCCACGGCCAGAACTCGCTGATGCGCGGGGGCGGCGCCAGCTTGCCCCACAGCAGGTTGGGAACATCGTCCGGAATGGGCGTCTTGCGCCAGTCTATCGTCTGCTTCTCGTAGATGACGGGAACGCTGAGCCCCCAGTTCGGCGCCTGTACTTCGCTGCCGAGCGCAAACAGCCTCAGGGCGGCGGGCGCACCCTGTTGCAGGCGCAGTTGCAGGGACGCCGGCGCATGCGC